>JBKGUS010000104.1:0-7672 GCA_046462295.1 Thermoleophilaceae bacterium
TGTGCCGGGCGGCAGGCGCCGTCGACCCGGGCGGCCGCGCGCCCCACCCGACGGGCGGGTCGAGGCGGCCGAGATCCGCGCGCCTGGGCTGCGCGCGCACCTGCGCGAGCTACTGGAGATCGCGGAGGAGAACGGCGGCAACCGCGCCGCCGGCACGCCCGGGTCCGAGGCCTCGGCCCAGTACGTCGCGGAGCGGCTCCGCGATGCGGGCTGGCGCGTCGAGCTCGAGCCCGTCAGGTTCCCGCACTTCGACGAGCGCTCCCCGCCGCGCGTCGACGACCTGGAGGAGGGCGACGAGTTCCGCACGCTCAGCTACTCCGGCTCGGGACGGGTGGAGGGACGCGGCAGGCGCCTCGGCCTGGGCTGCGACCGCCGCGACTTCCAGGCGCTCGAGGACGGCGAGATAGCGGTGGTGGCTCGCGGCGAGTGCTTCTTCCGCGACAAGGCCCGCAACGCTGAGGCCGCCGGCGCCGCCGCGCTGCTGATCGTGGACGGCGAGAGCGACGAGCCGCCGAGCGCGACGCTCGGCGCGCCCGGCATCGAGATCCCGGTGCTTGCGGTGGGCGCGACGGCCGGGCGGGCGCTCGGACCGCGGGTGGAGCTCGAGGTGGACGCCGTGTCGGAGCGCCGCCGTACCGTCAACGTGATTGCCGAGACGGCGGCCGGCGGCGGCGACCGTGTGGTGATGGCCGGCGGCCACCTCGACTCGGTGCCGGCCGGGCCGGGGATCAACGACAACGGAAGCGGGATCGCTGCCTTGCTGGAGACGGCGGACGCGCTGGGAGGCCGGGCGCCCGGCGCTCGGATCAGGCTGGCGTTCTGGGGCGTGGAGGAGCTGGGCCTGATCGGCTCGCGCCGCTACGTGCGACGCCTGACGCCGGAGCAGCGCGACGCGATCGCCGCGTACGTGAACCTCGACATGGTTGGATCGCCGGAACCGGCCCGCGGCGTCTATGCGGATGCCGACGCGGGAATCGAGCGCCTGCTGCGCCGTCTCGTCGGGCCGGGCGCCGAGGAGGAGAACGCCGGCCATAGGTCGGACCACGCCCCGTTCCAGCGGGCCGGCATCCCGGTCGGCGGCCTCTTCACGGGGGCGGGCGAGCCCCACGACCCGTGTTACCACCGCGCCTGTGACGACATCGACAACGTCGACATGCCGATCCTGGTGAAGATGGCGCGAGCGGCTGGCGAGGCGATGGAACGGCTGTCCGCCCGGAACTAGACGCGCGAGCGGTCCGTGGCCGCTCGCTTGAGGCCCGCGACCGCGTCCGTGAGCCAGCGGCGGAGGAAGCGGCGGCCGGCCGCGAAGTCGATCACGCGGTCGCGCCGGCGAATCGGGTCCATCCCGAACTCGGCGTCGAGAAAGGTGCCGCCCTGCGCGTCCGTGAGCTGCCAGTGGACGAAGAACCCGCTGACGGTGCAGTGCATCCGGATCTCCCGCAGCTCGTCCATGCGGTCGATGAGGAAGCGCGCCTCGTCGCGGCCCACGAGCGGCTGACGGGACAGCATCACGAACTCGGCGCCCTCCTCGAAGCGCTCGCCCTGGATCTCGAAGACCCGCGGAAACCACTCGGGGTAACGGCGGAGATCGCTCACCAGCTCCCAGACCGCCGGGACCGGTGCGTCGAGTAGTGCCTGCTCGCGTATGGCGGACATGACATCCAGGCTAATACGGGTTTGCGGCCCTCGGGTAGGAGGGAGTCTGCCCTGACGCCCGAACTCCCGAACTTCGTCCTCGCCAGAGCGTTTCCATCGAAAGGGAACCCATCGACGGGAGGCAACTGATGAGGACGATCATGAGGCTTGCGGGGCTTCTGGCAGTGCTTGCGTTTGCGGCAGCGCCCGCCTTCGCCGCAGGTCCGCCGAGCGACACGCCGAACCGGGACGACAACCCGGGCGCGGAGCACCGGCCGACAGAGACGCCGCCGGCGAACAAGGGCACCGAGCAGAAGCCCGCGACGCCCGGCCCCAGGGCCGACCTGCCCGCGAAGGCCAAGGCGTACGGGCGCCACTGCCAGGATCAGAGCAAGAAGCGCTCCGACGCCGCCGCGGGGACCAAGGGGACACCCTTCAGCCAGTGCGTCACGGCCATGGCCAAGCTGGCGAAGGGCACGACCGACGCGCCGCGCGCAGCGTGCAAGGACCTGAGCAAGAAGCACACCAAGGGCGAGAAGGGCACACCGTTCAGCCGCTGCGTCGTGGAGGGCGCGAAGCTCCTCGCTGAGTAGCGCGGTCCGTCCCGGCGCCGGGCCGGTTGCGCGGCGCCCGGATGCCCAGGACGAGCGGTTCAGCCGGCTCGATTGGCCGCGAGGAGGGTGATCCGGAGCGGCAAGCTTCCGCCCGATGACCGAGGCGTCCTGGGGCTGAGGCGGCGTCAGGCGGCGGCCGGCGGTCCTCGGCCGGTCGGGGCGGGCTGTCCCCCGCGGGGACGGCGGCCGGCCGGGCAATCCCCCGGTCCGCGGCCCTCCACCATGCCCCTTCCGGCCGGAACCACTCGGGAACTACTCCCTCTCAGCTATGTAATCGAACTCCCGTCATCACCAGCGGTTGACGACTTCCTTGATCTGGAAATAGGCGTCCAGCCGTCGCTGTCAACCCCCGCTCCCGCCCGCAGCTTGCCTACCGCACGGCGCTCCAGCTGGCGCACGCGTTCGGCGCTGAGGCCCAGCGGCGCCGCGATCTCGCGGAGGCTCTGCTCGGAGCCGTCGACCCCGTAGTGAGCGGCGAGGATCCGCCGTTCGCGCTCGCTCAGGCCGCTCAGGAGGCTGCGCAGCCCTTCGGCCGTGACCTGTGCGACCACGCGCTCGTACTCGTCCTCCGCGAGCGGATCGCGGAGCAGCTCGCCGAAGGAGCCGACGCCCTCGTCGTCGCCGCCCACCGGCGCTTCGAGCGACCGCGCCGGCCGCTCCGTCGCGAGCAGGTTGTCCACGTCCTCGCGGTCGATGCCCGACGCGCTCGCCATCTCCTGCGCCGTCGGCTCCCGCCCGTGGCGGCGCAGGTGGACGGCGTGGGCCTCCCTGAGCTCGGCAAGCTGTCGCAGCGCGTGATCCGACAGCACCACCGGCCGCGCCAGTTCGGCGACGAGCTGCTGCATCGCGTGGCGAACCCACCACGCGGCGTAGCCCCAGAAGGGCACGCCGCGGCCCGGGTCGTAGCGCTCGAGGGCTCGCAGCAGCCCGACCACGCCCTCCTGCATCAACTCCGCTCTCTCGATCTGACCCCGGCCTCGGTAGACGCGGGCGACGGCGGCGATCGCGGGCAGGTAGGCCTCGACCAGCTGAGCGCGGGCCCGCCGGTCGCCCGCCTTGGCCTCGGCGACGAGCGCACGCTCGAGCGCGTCCGGAAGGCGAGGCCTACGGCCAAGATCGTGGAGGTATCCGCTCGACGCCACCCCGCCCCGAAGCTCCGGGCTGCCGAGCCTGCCGCTGAGCTCGCGGTCACGGAGGCGCGCGTTGCGGGCCTCGGCCCCCAGCGCCTCGCTCTCCTCGGTGCTGAAGCCGCGGTCGCGCTCGAACACGTCGGAGGCGGCGGACACGGCGGAGGCGGCTCCCTACCTGGCCGCGACCGCGCGCTCCATGCCGGCCAGCGGCGGCTCGAGAGGATCGGTCACCCAGGTGGGCGCCAGCGCAGCCATCACCGCCAGGAAGAACTGGAAGTGAAGAGTCGCGTTCATGTGACCACCTTCCTGTCCTGATCTCACCCGTTGGCACTAGGTGCGAGCCGGCCGGGCCCAACACTTTGTCGCATCGTCAGGCGAAGTAGAAGACCAGCCCCAGCACCGCGTACAGCGCCAGCAGCTGCACGCCCTCGAACCAGTTCGATTCGCCTTCCTGGGTCACCAGGTTCGCGATCAGCACCGCGAACAGCAGTGCTCCCAGCTCGTAGCCGTTGAACACCAGCGCCATCGGGTCGGGGCCCACCACGAACGACGCCAGCACCAGCACGGGCGCCACGAACAGAGCTATCTGCGCGCTCGAGCCCACCGCGATGTTCACGGCCAGGTCCATCTTGTTCTTCGCCGCCACGAGCACCGCCACCCAGTGCTCCGCCGCGTTGCCGACGATCGCCACCACGAACACCCCGACGAAGAACTCGGAGATCCCGATGTCCTCGGACGCCTCGCTGATCGAGCCCACGAGGATCTCGCTCATCACGCCGACGGCCACCGCCGACAGCGCCAGGTAGATTGCGGCCCGCTTCACGGGCCAGTGGTGCGCCTCCTCTTCCTCCTCCTCGCTGA
Source organism: Thermoleophilaceae bacterium (assembly GCA_046462295.1). Lineage (GTDB taxonomy): Bacteria > Actinomycetota > Thermoleophilia > Solirubrobacterales > Thermoleophilaceae > JACVRW01. Next base: position 4,241 of record JBKGUS010000104.1, read on the forward strand.
ACGGGTTGAACACCGCGCGATGCGTCTTGAGCGAGAACCAGAGGCCGGCGGCGTACGAGACGAGCAACACGAGCGCGACCCCGAGCGACAGCTTCTCGAGGTCCGACCCGAAGTCCACCCGCTCGTCCCCAACCCCGGGTAGCGAGCCGCCGTGGATCAGCTGGAAGATCGCGGGGAAGACCAGCGCAGCGAGGGCCAGGAACAGCATCCCCGACTGAGCGGTGGCCGCCGTGTGACTGAAGGTCTGCTTGTCGCGGGTCCAGCCGCCCACCACCATCGCGGCCCCCATCACAAGCAGGATGTTTCCGATGATGGAGCCCACGATCGACGCCTTCACGACTTCCTGAAGCCCCTCGAGCAGCGCGAAGAACGCGATGATCAGCTCGGGGGCGTTGCCGAACGTCACGTTCAGGAGCCCGCCGATTCCGGGGCCGGACTTGGCCGCGATCGCCTCCGTCGCCTCGCCCATCACCGCCGCGCACGGGATAACGCCCAGGGCGGCGGCGCCGAACACCAGCACGGGGCCGGCGTGCGCCAGCTCGAGCGCGATCGCCCCGGGGATGAAGACGCCGAGGTAATGGACCGGACGCATGGCGCGGGAAGAGTATGCGGTCCGCGCCGCATGCGGTTCCGCGCGCGCTCGGCCGAGCCGAGCGCTTGCGGCTTGGCACGAGCCGAGTGCTCGCGGCACAGCGGGTAACCTCGTAGTGAGGGGGAGGAGACGTGATCGACCACGTCAACAACTTGAAGCTGCAGCACCTCGTCGAGCTGTCCAAGCTGGGCGATGGCTGCGCCTCCCTGGAACAGGGCATCGAGCGCTGGCTTTCCGAGCACGACGTCGTCTTCGCCGGCCGCACGATCCCGTTCGTGCTGATGCCGCACTTCGTCTCGCCCGGGCAGCTCAGACGGGTCAAGCACGCTGTCGCCTGCCTCTCGAACGTGCTCGACCGCTTCTGCGATGCCTACGCCGACGACGAGCGCCTCCGCGACGAGCTTGCGGTCCCGGCCCGCGAGGACGCGCTCATCCGGCTCGACCCCGGCTACCGGCGCCCGCTCCGGATCTGCCGCCTCGACGCCTTCCTGCAGGGGTACGACGTCAAGTTCCTCGAGTTCAACGCCGACTCCCCGGCGGGCATCGGCTACACCGACGTCCTGCACGAGGGCCTCGCCCGGGCGATCGACCTGCCGCGCGTGAACGCCGAGTTCGAGACCGCCTACATGCCGATGCTCCCGATGCTGGTCGACACCCTGCTCGAGGCCTACCGCCAGCTTCGCGCCGAGCGCCCTGACCTGCCGGAGCAGCCGCGTCTGGCCCTGGTGGACACGGAGGACAGCCCGTCCGTCCCGGAGTTCCGGATCGTGTGCGCGGCGGCCCGGTCAAGCGGGCTCGAGGCCATCCACGGGACGCTCAACCAGCTCGAGTACGACGGCTCGCTGCTGCGCCTCGACGGCGAGCCCATCCACCTCGTCTACCGCCGCGCGCTGCTCGAGGACTGCCCCGAGGGCGACCTCGTGGCGGCGGCCCGAGACCGCAGCGCCGCGATCGTCAACCCCTTCCGCGCGCGCGTTGCAAACAACAAGAAGCTGTTCGCGCTCCTGCAGGATCCACGCTTCGCCCATCTGGTGGCGGAGAAGGAGCGGCGCGTGATCGACGTGACGATTCCCTGGACCCGGATCCTCAGGGACGGGCGCGCCAGCTACGGCGAATGGGTCGTCGACCTGCTGCCCTTCGTCTCCGACAACCGCGAGCGGCTCGTGCTCAAGCCGGCCTCGGACTACGGCGGCCACGGCGTGTCGCTCGGGATGGAGACCGAGCAGGCCGTGTGGGACCGCCTGATCGACGACCACGTCGAGGAGGGCGACTTCGTGGTCCAGGAGTACGTGCCGGTGCCGGAGGAGATGTTCCCGACCGTCGAGGACGGGCATGTACAGATGAGGTTGAAGCGCTTCAACATCAACCCGTTCGGAATCGGCGGGCGCTACGCCGGGATGATCACCCGGATCTCGGACCAGGCCGTGATCAACGTGTCGGCCGGCGGCGGCCTGCTGCCGAGCGTGGTGGGACGCCATCGCCAGCGCCTGCTGGCCGAGGAGGATGAGGAGGAGAAGGCACGTGAAGAGCTCGTCTAGACCACTTGGCTACGACGTCGACGACAACGCCGTGCGCTTCTCGAACTACTTCCACCTGCTGCGCGAGCTCGTGCACCTCTCGAACGGCTGGATGCCGCTCGAGCCGAGCTGGCCGCGCAAGTACGCGCTCGGCGACCACCTGCACGACGACGCCCGCGCGCTCACCAAGATCAAGCGCCGCCTCTACGAGCTGCGCCACCCCGCCGAGTACCCGGGCTGCCCCTCGCCGGAGCTCGAGGAGCTGCTCGACCGCATGGCCGCGGCGGACTCGCCGCGCGCCTACGTGGAGGTCGCCTACGGTGCGGCGAAGCCGGCGCTGGTACGGGCCATGCGCGTGCACCTCGAGCAGCTCGACCCGGTCGCCGACGAGCCCTCGCTCCGTCTCCTGACCCAGCTGACCGGCCGCCAGGAGGCGCACGTCGCCGAGCTCGGCGACGGGGTACGGGGCGGCCCGGACCACGACATCGGCGAGCTCCCGATCAAGCTACGCGCGGAACCGCGCGAGCTGCGCATCCTGCCGCCGCTGGTGGAGCCCGCCCGCGACGACTACGTCGAGGTGACCGAGCGCGGCGACCCCTACCTGACCCGCGACCTGTACGTGAACGGCGCCGAGAACCACGTGCCGATCGAGGAGGAGGAGCAGCAGCACTTCTTCCACGGGCTGATGGACGCTGAGCTGTCGGCCGCCGAGCTGATGGCCCGCAACTCGCACGAGCACCCCGAGATGCCCTGGGACTTCCACGTGGACATGGCGCGCCAGAACTGGGACGAGGTGCGCCACGCGAAGCTGCACGACCTGCTGATGAAGGACGAGCTCGGCTGCGAGTGGGGCGACTACCCGGTCGGCTTCTCGTACTTCAAGTCGATCTACGCCTACGACCTGCTGGGCCGCCTCTGCCTGTTCAACGGCACGAGCGAGCAGCGGGCGATGTGGCGCCACTCGCACCGGCGCAAGACGCTGATGGAGCTGGGCCAGCGGCGCGTGGCGATGGTGTTCGACTACCTCCTGGCCGACGAGGTCCCGCATGTCCACAACGGCGTGCGCTGGGGCGCGTACCTGCTGGGCGGGAGCGAGCAGGCCTACCGCGACAAGGTGCGGGAGCTGCGCGCAGACCTGGACGACACGGGCACGCCGACCGAGACGCCGGCGCCCACGTAGCGCAGCGCGGCGCGGTCAGATTCCCTGGGACGGGATCTCTGCCCTGATGCGGGTGCCGCCTTCGGGCGGGCTGTCCACTTCGAGGCCACCTTTGAGGGCCTCGCCGCGCGCGGCAAGGCCGCGCAGGCCCGAGTCGCCGGCGG
>JBKGUS010000105.1:0-3683 GCA_046462295.1 Thermoleophilaceae bacterium
GGAGGAGCGGGACGATGAGCTCCCGCGCGCGGGTCTCCGCGGCCAGGGCCGAGACGAGCGCGCCCACCGAGGCGATTCCGCCGTTCGCGAGGAGCAGCACGAGTAGCAGCTCCGGCAGCGTGCCGCCCAGGCCGGGGCCGAGGAGCAGCAGGCCGAAGGCCGGCACCGCCACCACCTCGACTGCCACGAGGAAGAGGAACAGCGCGCCGGCCTTGGCAAGGAACAGCGACGTGCGGTCGACCGGCGCCAGCAGAAGGGCATCGATCCCGCCCTGCTCCCGCTCGGCCGCGAACAGCCTGCTCACGCCGATGACCGCGGCCAGGAGCAGGGTCACCCAGAGCACGCCGGCGGCCAGCTCGCCGTCGAGCGAGTCGCGGTCGAGCCCGAAGTGGAACAGAACGTAGACCGTGACGGTGAACAGCGTCATCGCCGGCACGGACTCCTTCGTGCGCAGCTCGAGCAGCAGGTCCTTGCGCAGGATCGTCCCGGCGGCGCGGATCACCGGTAGAGCTCCTCCTCCTCGCCGACCGGCCGGCCCCGCTTGAGCCGCAGCACCGCATCGGACTCGGCGAGCGCTCCCGAGACGTCGTGGCTCACGAGCACTCGCGTGCGCCCCGAGCCGCGCCCGATGAGCGGCTCGAGCCGCTCCGCGGCGGCGGGGTCGAGGTTCGCGCGCGGCTCGTCGAGCAGCAGCAGCGCCGGGTCGTGCAGCACGGCGCGGGCCACCGCCAGCCGCTGCACCATGCCGCGCGAGAGCTCGCGCAGCGGATCGTCCGCGCGGCGCTCCATGCCCACGGCGCGAAGCAGCTCCTCGACCCTCGCCGCGTTCACGCCGTGCAGGCGGGCGTGGTAGCGCAGGTTCTCGCGCCCGCTCAGCTCGCGGTACAGGAGCGGCTCGTGACCCAGGTACCCGACCTGGCCGGGCAGCCTCCAGCGCTCGCGGGGGAGCGCCGCGCCGAGCACGCTCGCCCGGCCACCGTGCGGGCGCAAGAGCCCTGCCAGCACGCGCAGCAGGGTCGTCTTGCCCGCCCCGTTGCCGCCCAGCACCGCCAGCGTCTGCCCCGCCTCGACGCGAACGCTGACGCCGGCGAGCGCGACCCGCTCGCCGAACCGCCGCTCGAGGCCGTCGAGCTCGATCGCCGCCACGCGCGGAAGCCTAGGCGGCGGGTCCTATCCTGAGGTCATGGCGCGCATGGTTGGGATCAATCACGTTGTGCTGGAGGTCGGCGACCTCGACGAGGCCCTCGCCTTCTACGGCCGGATGTTCGAGTTCGAGCTGCGTGGCCGCGTCCCAGGGATGGCGTTCCTCGACATGGGCGACCAGTTCCTGGTACTGGCGGAGGGCAGCTCGCACGCCCACTTCGGCCTGGTGGTGGACGACGGGGCGCAGGTCGCAGAGCGGAACTTGCGCGACCCCTGGGGCAACTGGGTCCAGGTGGTGCAGTACGAGGACATCCAGTTCTCGAAGACGCCCGAGGTGCTGGCCGGGATGGGGCTCGGCGGTCTGGGCAAGAGCGAGTCCGCCCTCCGCGAGCTGCGCGAGAAGGGACTGGCCAGCTGATCCGTCCCCACGTGGTCGGCTCGTTGCAGCTCGGCGGCTGCGAGCGTCACCTGTCGGCAGCCAGCGGCGTCGTTCGGCTCGGCGACCTGCTGTACGTAGTCGCCGACGACGAGCCCGCAATGGCTGTGTTCCACCTCGAACAGCGGCCGCTGGAGGGCGAGTTGCTTCCTCTCGACGAGACGGAGCTTCCCTCCGACCACGCCGAGCGCAAGGCCGCCAAGCCGGACCTCGAATCGCTCTGCCTGCTACCGGATGACACGCTCTTCACGCTCGGCTCGGGGGCTACGGAGCGACGCGAGCGGGGCTGGGCGCTGCCTCTGGGAGGCGGTGCGCCGGCGGAGATCTCGCTCAGCGGCCTGTACGCAACCCTCCGGGAGGATCTCGCGGACCTGAACATCGAGGGCGCAGCCGTCGCCCGGGACCGGCTTTGGCTCGCCCAGCGCGGCAACGGCCGGCGCGGGGAGAACGCGCTGATCGAGCTCGACCTCGAGGAGGCGCTGGCGGGCATCCGGCGGAACGCTGCGATCGAACCCTCGGCCATCCGCGGCCTGAGCCGGCACGAGCTCGGCGACGTGGACGGCGTGCCGCTCACGTTCTCGGATCTGTGTCCGCTACCCGACGGCCGCCTGCTGTTCGCCGCCGTGGCGGAGGCCGGCGAGAGCACCTATCTCGACGGGGAGTGCGTCGGCGCCGCGCTGGGCGTGCTGGACGACGGTGGCGTGCGGCGGCTGCAGCGGCTGGCGGAGCCCTACAAGGTCGAGGGCGTCAGCGTCGCGAACGGGCTCGACCTGCTGCTCGTGGCCGACGCCGACGACCCCGCCGTCGCGGCGCCGCTCCTCGCCACATCACTCGCGCTCTAGCGTCTGCGCAGCGTGCGCCAGCGTCGGCTCCACGACCGGCCACGACTGGTCGATCGCCTTCGGATTGCCCGGGAAGTTCACGATCAGCGTCCGCCCGCGGACGCCGGACACCCCGCGGGTGAGGATCCCGAGCGGCGTGTGGCCGCGGGCGTCCGAGCGGATCGTCTCCGCGTAGCCGGGCGCCTGGCGCTCGATCACGTCGAGCGTCGCCTCGGGCGTCACGTCGTCGATCGTGAGCCCCGTGCCGCCCGTCGTGAAGACGAAGCGCACCCGCTCGTGGTCCGCGAGCCGCTTCAGCACCGCCGCGATCTCCACGCGGTCGTCGGACACGGTCTCGTGCGACACCTCGAGCCCCGCCGCCTCGCAGAGCTCGACCAGGCGGGAGCCCGACAGGTCCGCGCCCTCGCCGCGCGCCAGCGTCGTCGAGACGGTCACTACTGCGGCCCTCACGTCGCGGCCGCCTCGAGCGCCTCCTCGACAGTCTGGAATTCGCGCAGGCTCTCGATCTGGTCGTCCCGCACGGTCCAGAGATGCACCTCGCTCCGATCGACTCGCGCGCCGCTCGTGGCCCCCCGCACGCTATGGCGCACCACGAAGATCACGTGCTGCGGACCGACGTCGACCTGCTCGACGATCTCCGTCTCGAGCACGTCGAAGATCTGGAACAGCTCCTTCGAATACGCGGCGAGCTCGTCGCCCTCGAGCCTGCCCGGGGAGTCGAGCTCGTCCGAGTTCGACTCCCACGTGAAGTTCGGGTGCTGCCTTCCGAGCGAGCGCAGCGCCGCCATGTCGCGCCGGTTCATGGCGTCGTAGAGCCGGTGGATGGCGTCGAGCTGCTCCGGCTTCACGCTTCTCGCCGCCAGTCGTGGCGGCCGCCCGACTTCTCGAGCAGCTCGACCGCCTCGATCGTGACGCCGCGCTCGAGCCCCTTGACCATGTCGTAGACCGTGAGAGCGGCCACGGCGGCGGCCGTCATCGCCTCCATCTCCACGCCGGTCTGGGCGCTGGTGCGCGCCTCGGCGGTCAGCACCACGGTGGTGTCCTCCAGCTCCACGGCGACATCCATGTACGACAGCGGCAGCGGGTGGCAGAGGGGTACCAGCTCGGCCGTCCGCTTGGCCGCCTGGATGCCGGCGATGCGGGCGGTGCCCAGGACGTCGCCCTTCGGGGCGTCCCCGGCGGCCACGGGGGCGGCGGCCGACGGCGACATCCGGACCACGGCGCGGGCCCGCGCGTAGCGGTCGGTCGGCGCCTTGGCGCTC
>JBKGUS010000106.1:0-2674 GCA_046462295.1 Thermoleophilaceae bacterium
TTGCGAGGTAGTCGATGTAGAGCGGCCTCAGCGCTTCGCCGAGCTTGCCTTCCCCCGCATCGCGCAAGTCGTTCAGCCGCGCGATCCCGCTACGGACGTCCGCCTGGGCTTCCTCCATCTCGCCTGCGGCAGCTTCGGCTGTGGGGATGCTCCTGAGGAGGGTCCAGAAGAAGTGGACATCGAGACGCCTCGCCGCGCGACGACGCGCCCGCAAATAGACCTCCTGGTGGGCAGCGCCTCCAGCTCTGCACGGTAGGAGTTCTGGTCCACGAGGGCGGCTAGTCTCCGGCCTTCTGCCGCTCGAACGAGGTCGCCCAGCGGTTCCTGACGTCGCGCGAGGCGATCGGCGCGGCGAGCTTGCCGAGGTCCTTGAACACGATGTTGTCCTCCACCCGCAGGAGCGTCCCATCGGGAGCTGGGCTCAGGCTGTAGCGCGCCCTGCGGGCAAAGGTGCTGCCCTGCTGGGTCTCCTCGAGCACAGTGGGCGCCTCGGCGCGAGTGACCCTCACCTCCACTTTCTCCCTCATGCGCGTGCGGTAGAGGTGGTCGTTCCGAGTGTCGGACGCCGGGTATTCCGGCGAGCGAGAGCGGGTCTCAAGGTACCCCTCGAACCAACACTCCGGCTCGCCGAGCACCCTCCAGACGTCCTCAGGAGGCCGCTTGATATCAACCGTCTCGCTGAACTCGGCCATGCCTTCCTCCTTACGGGGCCGACGTTACTCCTCGCCCGAGGGCGGCTCGCCGGTCGATCGTCGTCCTCTCCGGCGACGTCCACCATGCCTACCTGGCAGAGGTCGCTTTCCGCGCGGGCGATGGGGTCCGGAGCGCCGTTTACCAGCCGGTCTGCTCCCGGTTCGCAACGCCCTCGACGCCCACGAGCGGCTCATGATCCGCTTTGCGCTTAACAGGGCGGGCCTGCCCTCGGCCGCGGCCTGGCCCGGGCGGCGGGCGCTCGCGACCCCGGCGTTCGGTGGCGCCTGGTCGAGGGGCCCTTCTTCGACAACCAGGTGGCAACGATCACGCTCGAGGGTCGGCGGGCCCGGAAGAAGCTCGAGAAGACCGTCGGTGACGCGCAGTCCGACCGGCACAGCCTCGACACTGTCTTCGAGCGACGCCTGGCCTGACCTTCCAGATACCTCACCCGCGCTTCGCCCGGTCACGGTGGGGGCTACGCGGACTTGGCGCCGGGCACGACAGCTCGGGTCGGCTCCGCCCGACCCGACTGCGACGATCGCAGCGCGGCTGCGAACACTCGATGGGCGTCGAGCGCCTCCTGCGGGGTCAGGCAGCCGAAGCGAGCGCCGAGCGCGCCGGCGCGCTCGGCGAGGAAGGCGGCCCACATCTGCAGGATGGCGTCGGCGAAGCCGAACTCGAAGATCGCGCCGGTAACCGTGGGGAACACCGATTGGCTTCCCACCTGAAGCTCTTGCCAAGCCTGCCGGCCGTCCTCGAGAACGAAGCGCCGCGCGGTCTTCGGCGACCGCGTGGAGAACTCCACGCCCCCGTTCATCCCGACGGCGCGCAGGATCCAGGTGTTGGCCTCGCCCGGGGCGATCCGCTTGGTCTCGACGGTGAGCGGGAAGTCCCGATCCCCATGCTCGACGGCGGCGATTAGCGTCGCGTTGTCAATCGTGTCGCAGGGCACGAGCCGGCCGTCGGGGCCGGGGCGTTCCCGCACGATGTCCTGGGTGGCCGCGTACACCGTGCGCGGGAGCCAGCCGAGCCGCAGGGGCACGTGCAAGGCGTGGACGCCGAGGTCACCCATCACGCCAAGCTCGCCGCAATAGCGTGTCTGACGCTTCCAGTTGATCGGGTTCCGCGGATCGAGGTCGCTCGAATGGAGGAAGCTCGCCCGCGCCTCGATCGGTCGGCCGAGCGCGCCGGAGCGGATCTCGTCGATCGCAAGCTGGGCGCCGGGGAAGAAGGGCATCTCGCTGGAGCAGCGCACGAATACGCCCGCCCGTTCGATCGCGGCCACGATGCGCTCCGCCGCGGCTAGGTCGATCCCGAACGGCTTCTCGGCCAGGAAGTCCTTCCCGGCGGCAGCGGCGTCGAGATAGAGCCGCTCGTGCATGTGATGAGGGACGGCGATGTAGACGACGTCGATCTCGTCGGCGGCGAGCAGCTCGTGGTGGTCGACCGTCAGCCGAGCGGCCGTATCGATGCGCTCGAACCAGGCGAGGCGCTCGGGGTCGGTGTCGCAGACGCCGACCAGCACGGGCCGCACGGGATGGTCCTCTAGCGCCGGCCATCGCGCGATGGCGGCGGCCGCCTCGCGGCCTATCAAGCCGCCGCCGACCAGCCCGACGCGGACGGTCCCGGCTATCGGACCGCCTCGGACTCGAGCATGCCGAGCGCCCGCTCCACCCCTACGTCTTCGTGGACCATCGCCATCAGTGCCCGCGTGATCCCGCGCGGCGAGGCGTGCCGGATGATGTTTCGGCCGTACACGATCCCCGCGGCGCCTTGATCGAGCACAGCCCGAGTGCGCTCGAGCAGCACGGTGTCGGGGACCCGCCCACCGCCGCGCACCAGCACAGGGACACGCGCCGCCTCCACCACGCGGTGGTACTGCAAGAGATCGTCGCTGGGGTCGGCCTTGATCACGTCGGCGCCGAGCTCCACCGCTTGGCGCACCACGCCGAGGATGCGCTCGACGTCGCCATCGACCCCA
>JBKGUS010000107.1:0-2680 GCA_046462295.1 Thermoleophilaceae bacterium
CAGCAGCAGCGGCGCGTCGATTGCCACCACGCCCTCGGTGCCCTCGACCAGGTAGGAGTTGACGAACAGTCCAGTCTCGCCCGAGCGGTAGATGTGCACGGTTGGAGCCACGCGCGGCAGGCTAGGAACGGCCTCGCGCGGCAGCAACACGAAGCGGGTCTAGCCCGAAACCGAGGCCGTATGGGGGGTTACGCTCCTTCTCGGCATGGTCGAGCTGCGCCACCTGCGCTATTTCATCGCCGTCGCGGAAGAGCTGAACTTCAGCCGCGCCGCAGAGCGGATGCACATGGCCCAGCCGCCGCTTAGCGCCGCGATCCGACAGCTCGAACGCGAACTCGGAGTCGATCTGTTCGTCCGCACGACCCGGGAGGTAAGGCTCACCGACGCGGGACGCGCGTTCCTCCAGGGCGCGCGCCGTACGCTCGCGGATGCCGAGCTGGCGGCCGAAGACGCCAGGCGCGCGGCGGCCGGCGAGCTCGGGAAGCTGCGGATCGCCTATTCGTGGAGCACGCGCTTCGAGACGCTCCCGGCGCTCGGCAGGGCGTTCAGGGCAAGCCACCCGGACGTCGAGCTGCTGGCGCAGGAGATGTGGAACGCGCGGATGCCGCCGGCATTCGGCAATGGCAGCATCGACATCGCCCTCTCCCTCTGTCCCGAGATCACCGCCGGGCTGGAGGTCGCCCCCATACGCAAGGAGCGCCTCGTGGCGCTCCTGCCCGAGGCTCATCCGCTCGCGCGTGAGCAGGCCATCCCGCTGTCCGCGCTCGCCGATGAAGAGCTCGTGGTGTTCCCGCGCGAGATCGCACCACGGTTACACGACGCGTTCCTGGCGATCTACCGCCGCGCCGGCTTCGAGCCGCGAGTGCGGAACGAGTCATTCCACACCGGATGGGACCTCGGGGTCCTGGCCGACATCCCGGCCGTTGCCGTGGCCCCGCAAACGGTCGCAGCTGGACTACCCGACGGGATCGTCGCTGTCGCGATCAGCGAACCGACCGACTCGCTCGAGACATGCCTGGTCTGGCGCAGCGACGAAGCGTCGCCTGCCGTGGCGGCATTCGTGGCGGTCGCGCGCTCGGCATTCGGCCCCGTGCCCGGCGCGGCTCCGTAGCCGTGACCGGCTGCGTCTAGCCCGATACGCAGTTGGTGTTGGTCCAAAGCGCCTCGCTCCCTAGCGTCGTGGGCGTTGAGCGCGAGCGTCGACATCCTCAACCCAGATCGGCCGAAGCGGATCGTGATCGTGGCCTCGAACCCGGCCGCCTCCGCGCAGACCGGCTGGCCGATCGGCTTCTGGTGGGCGGAGCTCTCGCATCCTTTCTGGGAGCTCAGGGAGCGCGGCTACGAGGTCGATGTGGCGAGCCCGGACGGCGGTGCGCTCCAAGCCGACTCCTGGAGCGACCCACGCGACGAGTCCGGCTACTCGGCTGAGGACCTGATCAGCCTCGGCTTCATCAACTCGCCCGCGCACATGAGGCTGGTCGAGGAATCGAAGCCGCTTGCCGCCGTTCGCGTAGACGACTACGACGGCGCGCTCCTCATCGGCGGCCAAGGCCCGATGTACACATTCTGGGGCGACGAGCGCGTGCACGCCCTCGTGGCCGCGTTCTACGAAGCGGGCAAGGTCACCGCGGTGATCTGTCACGCCACATGCGTGCTCCTCAAGACGCGGCTCGCCGACGGGCGCCTGCTCGTCGAGGGCAAGACCTGGACCGGCTTCGCCAACTCCGAAGAGCGTTTCGCGGACGACTTCGTCGGACAGAGAATCCAGCCGTTCTGGATCGAGGACGAGGCGCGTGAGCTCGAGAACACCAACTTCATCGTCAATGCGCGCTTCAAGCCCCACGCCGTCCGTGACGGCAACCTGATCACGGGCCAGCAGCAGTACTCGGGCCGGGCGGCCGCGCGCCTGGTAATCGAGGCGTTGGGGACCTGAGGCGGGAGAGCGACGACTTCGTGACCTTCAAGTGCGGCGGTGACAGCCGCCTCGTCGGCACCCGCAGCGCCACGCAGCATGGCTCGAGCGCGCCGAACCGCACGTCATCGGCCCCATGCGCACCAGCTTCGTGACGGGTCTCGAGAGCTGGTTCACGTTGCCCGGCCAGCCCGCAATCCCCCCGCCGCCGCCCTACAAGATGGCGCTCGTCACCTGGATCACCATCTTCCCCCTGATCACCGCGATCGTCGCCATAACCGGCCCGCTGCTCGAGGGACTTCCGCTGGCGGTGAGACTCGGGGTCACGACCGCGTTGACGGTCCCACTGATGACATGGGTGGTAATGCCCCGCGTGACGCGCCTCCTGCGCGGATGGCTGTATCCGGAGCACGACGCGCCGCTGGCGACATGAGCCGAGTCGAGGCCTGCCACCCAGGCCCACGGGCTCGACCGTGACGCTCGGAGGACTCGGACTGGCGTTGCGGTGGGGTCGGCCGATGGGCAGCCCCCTCAGCGGAGGGGGAGGGTTTCGAACCCTCGGTGAACCGAAACGCCCACAACGGTTTTCGAGCCCGTTCCGTTTGGCCCGGAAACCCAGTCGTAGAGCCGAGTTCGGAGGCCAGGGGAATGTCAGGGGGAATGAAAACGGTCGCCGCCCCTCCAGCTACCGGGAGACGCGAGTTGGCTTGGGCTGACTCGTACTCGCCTTCGTTTGGCCAGCCACGTCACGTCGTCATGGAACCGCCT
>JBKGUS010000108.1:0-10182 GCA_046462295.1 Thermoleophilaceae bacterium
GCCCGCTGCCGCCGCCGCCGTCCCGAGAGCCCGCGGCCGAGCCGGACGGCGACGGCCGTCAGGACGACCGGCTCGCCGACGACGACCTGCTGGCCGCGCGCGCCGACCCGGAGGGAGGACGCGGCTGGACCCGCCGCCCCCGTCCCGCGGCCGGCGGCGGGCGCGGCTGGAACCGCCGTTCCGCCCCGCGCGAGAGCAGCGGCGGGCGCGGCTGGGGTCGCTTCGTGGCGCTCGTGGTGCTCCTGCTCATCGTGGGCGGCGCGGCGTGGTTCGCCAACGCCCTCTTCCAGCCCTTCGCAGGCGACGGGGAGGGGACCGTCCGGGTGCGGATCCCGGAGGGCGCGACGCTCGGCGACATCGCCGACCTGCTCGAGCGCGAGGGGGTGGTCGACAGCGCCTCGTTCTTCGAGCTGCGGGCCCGCTTGTCCGGCCGCAGCGGAGCGCTCAGGCCAGGGCCATATGAGCTGCGGCAGGACATGTCCTACGTGGCCGTGCTCGACCGGCTCGAGGAGGGCGTGCCGCCGAACGTCGTGCAGGTGACGATCCCGGAGGGCCGCTCGCGCGCGGAGGTGGCGCCGACGGTGAGGAGGCTGCGCGGCAACTACCTGCGCGCCACGCGTCGCCACCCGGCGCTCGACCCGCGCGACTACCGCGCTCCTGGCGACGCCACCCTCGAGGGCTTCCTCTTCCCGGCCACCTACGAGCTGAAGAAGGGGCAGCCCGTCAAGCGGCTCGTGCGCAAGCAGCTCGAGGCCTTCAGGCGCAACTTCGAGAAGGTCGACATGAGCTACGCCCGGCGCCGGAACCTCACCCCGTTCGACGTGCTCACGATCGCCTCCCTGGTGGAGCGCGAGGCGACGCTGGCGTCGGAGCGCCCGCTGATCGCCTCGGTCATCTACAACCGGCTGCGGGACGGCATCCGGCTCGACATCGACGCCACCACGCGCTTCGTGACGGGGAACTGGGAGGAGCCGCTCAAGGTGTCGGAGCTGCAGAACCCGGACCCGTACAACACGCGAGTGCACTACGGGCTGCCGCCCGGCCCGATCGGCAGCCCGGGGCTCGCCTCGATCAAGGCCGCGGCGCGCCCGGCGAGGACGGACTACATCTTCTACGTGGTCGCCGTGTGCGGGAACGGCAAGCACAAGTTCGCCGAGAGCAACGCCGAGTTCGAGCGCTATGTGGCCGAGTACGAGCAGGCGCGCGAGGAACGCGGCGGCCGCTCGCCCACCAACTGTTGACAACGCTCACCGGCGTCCTCGGGTTTCCGGTCGCGCACAGCCGCTCGCCCGCGATGATGACTGCCGCTTTCGCCGAGCTCGGGCTCGACTGGCGCTACGTGAAGCTGCCGGTCCCGCCCGAGCGCTTTGCGGAGACGGCGCGCGCCCTGCCCGCCTCGGGCTATCGCGGCGCGAACGTGACCATCCCGCACAAGCTGGCCGCGCACGCCCTCGCGGACGAGCTGACGCCGGCCGCCGCGGCGATCGGGGCGGCAAACACGCTCACCTTCGAGGACGGCCGCGCGGAAGCGGACAACACCGACGCCGGTGGGCTGCTCGACGCGCTTGCCGAGGACGTTCGCGGCCGCAGGGCGCTGGTGCTGGGCGCGGGCGGCGCCGGGCGCGCCGCGGTCTGGGCGCTGCGCGATGCGGGCGCCGACGCGGCGGTGTGGAACCGCACGCCGGAGCGCGCCCGGGCGCTCGCGGCCGAGCTGGACGTGGCCCACGCCGAGCGGCCCGACCGCCCGGCCGACGTGCTCGTCAACGCCACCTCGCTCGGCCTGCACGGCGAGGATCTTCCGGCCGAGCTCGAGCCGGAGCCGGCCGGGGTCGTAATCGACCTCGTGTACGGCGCTGAGCCCACGGCGCTGTGCCGCTGGGCAGAGGCGACCGGCGCGCGCGTGGTGGACGGCCTCGAGGTGCTGGTCAGGCAGGGCGCACGCAGCCTCAAACGGTGGACGGGACGCGCCGCTCCGCTGGACGCAATGCGCCGCGCGGCCCGCGATGTCTAGGTCGGGCATTTCGGTCTAAACCCGGTCCGAGGTGCTGCCGATATGCGAGGCAATGGCAATCTCCCGCCCCTTCCTCCTCGCCCTCCTGGGAGCCGTCCTGCTCGGCGCGACCTTCTTCGCGGTGCAGAGCGCACGGGACTCCGCGGGCGACGACGCCGCTCCGGCGGGGCAGCAGTCGCAGCCCGCGGAGCAGCCGGCCCAGCCGGCGCCCGCGACCGAGCCGGCCGGCCAAAGCGCCGAGGATATGTTGGCCGCCGCCTTCGCCGGCAACCAGAAGCTCGAGAGCGGCAGGTTCTCGATCAGGCTGAGCGCAGAGGACTTTCAGGGGCAGCCGCAGATCAACGGCACCTCTCTGGAGGTCGGCGGTCGGTTCCAGGGCCAGGGCACGCAGGAGATGCCCAAGTTCGACATCGACATGGAGATCGCCGCGCCGGGCGAGCGACTGCAGGTCGGCGCTATCTCCCTCGGTGACAAGGGGTTCCTGACCCAGGGCGAACGGGCCTACGCGGTACCGGCTGCCGTCATGCAGAGCATCGCGGACGCCCGCACGGAGATCGCCGGCTACGCGAGCGAGCCGCAGCCCAAGCTGAGCGTCGGCGGGTTTGACGTCGGCGGGTGGGTGACCGACCCCCAGGTCGTCGGTACCGAGACGATGGACGGCGTCGAGGTCACGCACGTAAGGGGCGAGCTCGACGCTTCGCGCTTCGTCGACGGGCTCTCGCAGCTCGGCCCGGCCTCGGACCTCCCCGAGGGCGACTATCTCGACGAGGTCGGCAAGAACAAGGCCATGCTCGAGCGCGTGATCGGCGAGCCGCAGGTCGACGTCTACGTGGGCGAGGACCGGATCCTGCGCCGCCTCGCGGTCGAGGCCGATTTGAACCTCGGGGCGATCGGCGAGGGCGCCGGCGGCGCCCGCGACGGCAAGGTGCTGCTCGACGTGACGCTCAGCGAGGTCAACAAGCCGCAGACGATCACCGCCCCCGACGGCCTGCGTGACGTGCCGCTGCAGCAGAGTTTCGAGCGCGTGGAGGCCATCAACGCGGCGAACATGATGGGCGTCGGCGCCCTGATGGTCCAGCAGCCGGGCCTGGCCGGCGCTCGCGCGAACGACTTCGAGTTCTCCGAGCTCACCGGCGGCTCGGCCCCGCTCACCAACAACCCGC
The DNA here is from genome assembly GCA_046462295.1 of Thermoleophilaceae bacterium. Classification (GTDB taxonomy): domain Bacteria; phylum Actinomycetota; class Thermoleophilia; order Solirubrobacterales; family Thermoleophilaceae; genus JACVRW01. The sequence goes on from JBKGUS010000108.1 coordinate 3,175, forward strand.
AGCGGGCGGCGCGCGCGGTGAGGGCGGGCAAGAAGGTCGTGATCCTCTTCCATACCCCCGATGGGCTCGACGACCGCGCCATGCGCGGCGTGGTGCGCGAGCTCGACGCGCGTACCCGTGCCGTGCTGCTCACCGACGACGTCGACGCCGTGGAGCGCTATGGGAGCATGGTCGAGGACCTCGGCGTCTCGCAAACGCCCTCAGTCGTGCTCATCGATCGCAGGGGCGATGCCCGGCTGATCGAGGGCTACGTCGACGCGGACACTCTGGCGCAAGCAGTCGCGGACGCGCGATGAGCGAGCAGGCGGGCGGGCCGGCGCTACGCGCCGTACCGGGTGGGCCTGCCGCCGTGGCAGCGGCTGACACGCCCGCAGACGATCCGTCCAAGACCGGCCTCACGCCCCCACAGCGGAAGGCAGGCTCGCGCTTCATCTCCGACGTGATCGTCGAGATGGGATTCCTCCCGCGCGAGCGCGTCGACCAGGCCGTCGAGCAGGGCAAGTCCACCGGCCGCTCGGCCGAGCAGGTGCTGCTCGAGGCAGCGGCCATTACGGGCGACCAGCTCGCGCGCGCGACCGCACAGCGGTTTGGGCTCCACTACGCCGACCTCACGGTCTACAAGCCAGACGTCAGCGCGCTGAACCTGATCAGCTCGCAGGCGGCGCGCCGCCTGAACGCCGCGCCGATCGGCTTCGACGACCGCGGGCAGCTGATGGTCGCGATGTCGGATCCGTCGAACGTGCTGGCGCTCGATGACCTGAAGCTGATGACCGGCCACGAGGTGCGGCCGGTGGTGGCCTCGCCCGACGACATCCTGGGCGTGATCAGCCGCATGAGCCGCCTCGACGAGGCGGTGGCGGAGGCTGTGATGGAGGGCGAGGAGGAGCTCGCCGCCGTCACCGAGATCCGCGAGTCCGCCGACGACGGGCCCGTCATCAAGCTTGTGAACTCGATCATCGCCCAGGCGGTCGAGGAGGGTGCCTCGGACATCCACTTCGAGCCCGACGGGCGCGACATGCGGGTGCGCTTCCGGGTCGACGGCGTGCTGCGCGAGACGACCAACATCCCGCGCCGCATGGTGCCCGGCGTGATCTCGCGCGTGAAGATCATGGCGGACCTCGACATCGCCGAGAAGCGGGTGCCGCAGGACGGCCGCGTGTCGCTCACGGTCGACGGCCACTCGATCGACACGCGCGTGGTGACGATGCCGCGCGTCGACGGCGAGGGCCTCGTGATGCGCATCCTCGACAAGTCGGCCGCCCTGATCGGGCTCGACCAGCTCGGCATGTCGGTGCAGAGCGCGGGGCTGTTCGAGGGCGGCTACCGGCGTGCCTACGGCGCGGTGCTGGCGACAGGGCCGACCGGGTCTGGCAAGTCCACCACGCTCTACGCGGCGCTCAACGAGATCAACGATCCGGAGCGCAACATCATCACGATCGAGGACCCGGTCGAGTACCAGCTCGCGGGCATCAACCAGTTGCAGGTGAACCTCAAGGCCGGCCTCACGTTCGCCGGAGGCCTGCGGGCGATGCTGCGCGCCGACCCGGACGTGATCATGGTGGGCGAGATCCGGGACGGGGAGACGGCCAAGATCGCCATCGAGTCCGCGCTCACGGGCCACCTCGTCCTCTCGACGCTGCACACGAACGACGCGCCATCGGCGATCACCCGCCTCACCGAGATGGGGATCGAGCCTTTCCTCACCGCGTCGGCGGTCTGCACGGTGGTCGCGCAGCGCCTCGTGCGCCAGCTCTGCACCTACTGCAAGCGGCGCACGATGCTGAGCGTGTCGTCGCTCGAGAAGGCCGGCTTCAACGTGGCCTTCGACCTCGAGGCGTACGAGCCGGTCGGCTGCGGCCGCTGCGGAGGGTCGGGCTACAAGGGACGCACCGGGCTCTACGAGGTAATGGCCATGAGCGACGAGATCAGGGACCTCACCGTGGAGCGCGCCGGCGCCGAGGATATCCGCAAGGTGGCCGTGGCCCAGGGGATGCGCCCGCTGCGCGTCGACGGCTTCGAGAAGGTCAAGAACGGCATCACGTCCATCGCAGAGGTGGCGAGGGTCACGTGACCGGATTTTTTGCCGATAAGGAGTGACGATGGAGTTCGACTTCGCAGACGTCCTGCTGCAGGTGATGGAGCGCAAAGCCTCCGACCTCCACCTCACGGCAGGCTCACCGCCGATGATCCGGCACCATGGGCGGCTGCACGCCCTCGACTACCCGCGGCTGACGCCGCAGACAACGCGTGAGGTCATCTACTCGATCCTCACGAACGACCAGCGGCAGCGGCTCGAGACCGACTGGCAGATCGACCTCGCCTACTCGATCCCCGGCAAGGCGCGCTTCCGCGTGAACGCGTACTTTCAGCGCGCCTCGCTCTCGGCCGCCTTCCGGCTGATCCCGAGCGAGATGCCCAGGCTGAGCAGCCTCGGCGTGCCGCCGGTGCTCGAGGAGTTCACGAAGAAGCCGCGCGGGTTCGTGCTCGTGACCGGGCCGACCGGCTCCGGCAAGTCCACCACGCTGGCGGCGATGCTCGATCTGATCAACGACACCCGGCACGAGCACATCCTCACGATCGAGGACCCGATCGAGTTCCTGCACCGCCACAAGAAGTGCATCGTCAACCAGCGCGAGCTGGGCGCCGACGCGCAGAGCTTCGCGCTCGGGCTGAAGGCCGCGCTGCGGCAGGACCCCGACGTGATCCTCGTCGGCGAGATGCGCGACCTCGAGACGATCTCGACCGCGCTGACCGCGGCCGAGACCGGCCACCTCGTGTTCGCGACGCTGCACACGCAGGACACCGCGCAGACGGTCGACCGCATCGTGGACGTGTTCCCGCCCGACCAGCAGCAGCAGGTGCGCGTGCAGCTCTCGATCTCGCTCCAAGGGATCGTGACCCAGCAGCTTCTCCCCAAGGCCGACGGCCAGGGTCGCGTGGTCGCCACCGAGGTGCTCGTGCCGACTCCCGGGGTCCGCAACCTGATCCGGGAGGGCAAGACGCATCAGATCTACTCGGCGCTCCAGACCGGCGGCCAGCACGGCATGCAGACGATGGACTCGTCGCTCTCGCAGCTCGTGCGCGAGCACAAGATCACGCGTGAGCTGGCAGAGGCCCGCTCGAGCACCCCCGACGAGCTGCGGCGCCTGATGGGCACTGTGAGGGTGGCGTAGCGCGATGGCGACCTATGCCTTCAAGGCCCTGGACCTGGCCGGCTCCGCGACGAAGGGGGAGATCGAAGGGGCCGACAAGCAGACCGTCGCGGCGCAGCTGCGCGGGAAGGGCCTGATCGTCGTCGACATCGAGGAGAAGGCGGCGGCGAACGCCGGCGACCTCCTCGCACGGTTCAAGCGCGTCAAGGCGGACGACCTAGTCATCGCGACGCGCCAGCTCTCCACGATGGTGAACTCGGGCATGTCGCTCCTGCGAGCGCTGTACGTGATCGAGGAGCAGACCGAGTCGGACAAGCTGCGCGAGATCTGGATCGAGGTGCGCAAGGACATCGAGGCCGGCGTCGCGCTGTCCGACGCGCTGAAGAGGCACCCGGACGTGTTCAACGAGCTGTACGTGGCGATGGTGCAGGCCGGCGAGACCGGAGGCATCTTGGACCGGACCCTCTTGCGCGTCGCGGACCAGCTCGAGAAGGACGCCGCCCTGCGCCGCCAGATAAAGGCGGCCATGATCTACCCGGCGATGATCGGCGGCTTCGCGGTCGTCGTGCTGGTGGCCCTCGTTACGTTCCTCGTGCCCGTCTTCGAGAAGATCTTCGATGACTTCGGCGGCGATCTGCCCGCGATCACGAAGTTCACGGTCTGGCTGTCGCACATGTTCACCCAGCGCTGGTACGTGATGATCGCGGTTGTGGTCGCGATTGTCTGGCTGTTCCGGTACTGGAAGAAGACGGAGCGCGGCAAGATCCAGTGGGACCGGCTGAAGCTCAAGTTCCCGGTGAAGATCGGCGACATCGTCCAGAAGGTGGCGCTGGCCCGCTTCTCACGGACGTTCTCCGGGCTGATCGCGGCGGGCGTGCCGATGTTGGAGGCGATCGACATCACCGGCCGGACGTCCGGCAACAAGGTGATCGAGATGGCGATGGACGACGTGCGCGACTCGGTCAAGCGCGGCGGCTCGCTGACGGCGCCGATGGCGGCCGTGCCGGAGGCCTTCCCGATCATGGTCACCCAGATGATCGGAGTGGGCGAGGAGACGGGTGCCCTGGAGACGATGCTCAGCAAGGTGGCCGATTTCTACGAGGAGCAGGTCGAGGCCGCCGTGAAGGCCCTCACGTCGATCCTCGAGCCCGTGATGATCGTGATCGTGGGCGGCATCGTCGGCTTCATCGTGATCGCGATGTACCTGCCGATGTTCAAGGTGTACGACCAGATCAAGTAGGGGCTTTCGGACTGCCACACTCAGGTCGTGGCCCACATCCTGTTCGTCTGCCTGCACAACGCCGGCCGCTCCCAGATGAGCCAGGCCCTCTTCGAGCGTGCGGCTCAGGGGCGTCACACCGCGGCTTCCGCGGGCACCACACCGGCTGAGCGTGTCCATCCCGAGGTCGTGGAGGTGATGGGTGAGCTCGGCATCAACCTGACCGATCGCGCCCCCAGGGCGCTCGACCGGGAGATGGCCGAGCACGCGGACGTTGTCGTGACAATGGGGTGCGGCGACGAGTGCCCCTACATCCCGGGCAAGCGCTACATCGACTGGGAGCTGCAGGACCCGAAGGGACTGCCGATCGGCGACGTGCGCGCCATTCGCGACGAGATCGCCGGGCGTGTGGAACGCTTCGTGACGGAGCTCGATGAGGCCGGGCCCCTGGTTGTCGAGGTCGAGCACGAGGAGCGCTACTGGTACCCAGATGACGGTGGGCAGGTGTGGCTGGCCGGTTACTCGATCGTCGACCCTTCCTCCGGGCGCTATCTGGCCCGCGACTCGCCGGAGCTCGCCGCGCGGGGGCTCCGCGTGGTCGGCGTGGCCGGTGCGGGGCAGCATCACGCGGAGGTCGTGGCGACCGCCGCTGCCGAGCCCGGGCGGCCGCTCGAACTCAGGCGCGACCTCGCGAATCCACATGACGTCAACGCGATCGCCGTCCACGGCGAAGGCGGCGGCGAGCAGCTCGGCTGGGTACCCCGGGAGGTCGCGGCTGAGCTCGCGTCCGAGCTCGACGAGGGACGGCCCTGGTCGGGGGTCGTGTTGCGCGAGCAGCGGCGGTCCCCGCGCGACCCGCGGCACGGCCTGACGATGCTGCTGGCGCCGGCGAGCTCGATCGAGCTGCGGGTCAGGGGGAGCGAGAGCCGGCGCTAGGCGGCCCTCAGGCCGGCTTCAGGTGCCGCACCGCGACGCCGTGCTCCGTCGCCATCCGCTCGGCGATCAGCGAGCGGTGGCAGGCCTCGGGGTCGCGCTCGACGCACAGGAGCGCCGTGGCGGAGTCCGCCGGCAGGGACTCGACGATCGGCTCGAGGTCCACCTGGTCGAGGATCTCGTGCGTGTAGCGCTCCCGGTACTCCGGCGCGAGCTCCACGCGCGAGCGCTTTCCGACGCCGCGCCGGTTGTCCTCCGCGTACTGGAGCCGTCGCAGCTCGGTCGTGGGCGCCAGCTCCTTGTGATGCCTGTACTCGATCCCGGCGTCCGCCAGCGCGGCCTGCAGGCGGGCCGAGTTCGCCCACGCGTATTCGCTGCCGCGCACGCCGCGGCGCTGGCGCACGTCGAGGAGCAGACTTACGCGCGCGCGTGCGAGGGCGGCCAGGAAGGCGGCCTGGTCGAAGCCGTACACGCCGATGGTCGCGACCGTCCGCACGCCCGTCACCGGGCGCGCGCCACCTTCAGCTCGACGGCCTCGATCTGCCGCTGCCCGTACGACCCCTGGTACACGGGTCCGGCGGCGCTCAGGCGGTCGCCGCGGCCGGGCAAGGGGGAGGGGCGAAGCGAGCGTTTTACGTCGATCACCGAGATGCCCGGCGCAGTGATCGACTGGCGCGATGCGAGCAGAAAGTGGGCGTCACCGTCGCCGTCGGGGTCGACCCGCTCGACGTACAGCACCACGCCACTCGCCGAGCGGCAGTTGCCGGCTTCCGCGGGACAGGTCGCGGGCTCGACGGGGGGCGCGGTAGAAGAGGGGGTGTCGCCCGCGCGGCCGGGCTCCACGGGCCGGCTGTCTTGCTGCGGGGCGGCCTGGCGTGCGCCGCTCTCGTTCTCCGAGGCGCACGCGGACCACACGAGCAGCAAGGCCGCCGCGCAGAGAGCCGCGGCCCTCACCTCTCGGCGGTCTCCCGGACCACCAGCGTGCCCGCCGGCCCGGGGGAGTCGTCCGCGGCTGCCGTGAACGTGATTTCGATGCGGTCCGGGTTCGACGTCAGGATCTCGAAGCGCGCGGGCGTCAGCGGCTCTGCCGGGGCGTTCAGGCCCAGGTCCGCTATCTCCACGAGCCCCGGCTCCTCGACCTCGACCAGCACGGTCGCCGGCTGCCCGGCGTCCAGCCGTCGGGTCTGATCGCGGTCGGCCTCGAACACGAGCTCGCGCACGCCCGAGACCGGCGTCGCGTCGCGGGGCGACACGGACGGCACGGGCGCCTGTCCGACCTCCGACGGCGCCGCGGGCGGCGGCTCGTCGTCGCCCGAGTCGTCCGGCGACCGGGACACCGAGGCTGCGATGGCGGCGAGGCCGAGCACGATCGCGAACAGGAGAAGGGCGCGGCGGATGTGCACGCGCTTGATGCTAGACGGCGCTTGCGGGGGCGGTGGAGGGGGCCGTCGAGCGGGCTCGCGCCCAGCAGGCGCGCGCCCATCCAGCCGGCCAGCGGCACAGCCCACGCCAGGTAAGTGGCACGACGGCGAGTACCGCCCACGGCTTGTTCGCGACCGCGAAGCCGAGCAGCACGCCGGCCACGACCGGACGGCCGCGACCGGCAGTCAAAGCGGCCGCGGCGCACAGAACGCCCCCGAGCAGCTCCTCCGGGTGTCCGATCTCGAGCGCGCGCAAGGTGAGCGGGTTCGCGGCCACCAGGAG
>JBKGUS010000109.1:0-4279 GCA_046462295.1 Thermoleophilaceae bacterium
ACCGAGCGCGAGGCCGAGGTGGTCGGCATGCTCGCGCGTGGCCTGCAGACCAAGCAGGTGGCCCGCGCGCTCGGGATCTCGGTCAAGACCGCCGACCGCCACGTGCAGAACGCCTACCGCAAGATCGGCGTCTCGACCCGGGCAGCGGCGACCCTGTTCGCGATGGAGCACGGCCTGGTCGCATGGGGAGAACTCCCGATGGCGCGTCCGGCCGCCCGCCTCTAGCGTCCTCCCAGGCTCGGATCGCCGAGCCGAAAGCGCAAGCAGAGAAGGAGGAGGAAATGGCAGTCGCGATGATGGTCGACAACCCGAACGGCTCACAGGAGATCTACGACAGGGTTCGCGAGCAGCTTGGCCTGGAGCGGCCCGCGGGCGGCATCTTCCACGTCGCCGGGCCGAGCCCGAACGGCGGCTGGCGGGTGATCGAGGTCTGGGAGTCGGAGGAGGACGCGAAGCGGTTCGCCACCCGCCTGCGGCCGGCATTCGAGGAGGTCGGGGCCCCGCCGCCTCCTCCGCCGGAGCTCTGGCCCGTGCACAACTACATGGCGTAGGCCAGGAGCGGACGAGGGGGCAGCGATGAGCGTGCATCCTGGGCAGTCGAGGCGACGGCTGACGCGAGCGAGAGCGGGCCTGGTCGCCCTGGTCGCGATGACAGCGATCGGCGGCTCGCAGGCGGCAAGCGCAGCGCCGAAGGACAAGGTCGACATGCTAGACGGAGCCACCGTCGACGGGGCGACCCCCGCGCCGATCAGGGGGGCCTTCTCGGTGATCGACCGCGCCGACGAGGGCATCGCAACCAAGGTGCGCACCCGAGCCCGCCCCGGCCACGCCCACACCCTCTGGTACGCGATCTTCAACGCACCGGAGAACTGCAGCGATGGGGCCTGCGGGGACGACGACGTGTTCATCGATCCGAGCGATCACACCGCCGGGTTCAACGCGGCGCAGATCGCCGCAACTAGGGTCTCGGTCGTCTGGGCGGGCGCCGGAGCGGTGGCCAATCCCGGAGGACGCCTGAAGCTCGACGGCGCCCTGGGCACGGGTGAGGTTCCCGCTGGCCCGGGCCAGGTGGCGATCGGCCGCGGCGCGGACGGCGCCCTGGTCCCCCTCGGTGTGGTCACCGGCCTCGAGGACCCTCACGGCGCCGTGATCATCGCCATCGTGCAGGACCACGGCGCGGCCCATGCCGACCCCGAGCTTCTCGAGCGCCAGCTAACCACGTTCCAGGGGGCCTGCAACCCCGAGTGCGAGGACGTCCAGGTCGCCCTCCACGTTCCCTGACCTGAGCAAGCCGGAACGAAGGGGCGGCGGCTGTTACTGACATCCGGCCGCGCGACCTGCCTGCGCTCGGAGCTATTCCGGTGCTGTGCTTCCGGCGGCTACTGTTGCTCCGGTTCCAGCAGGAAGACCAGCACGGTGGTGTTCGCAACGGCGTTGTGATCTCCGAGCATGGCCAGGACCTTCCTGCCGACGACCTCTTCGGTCGCCGCGCAGAATTCGTCGGTCGCCATCTGGCGCACTCGGCGGCGCAGGAGCTCGACCGAGTCCACCTCCCCGCCTTCGACTAGCGACCGCTCGACCTCCGTTTGCGCGCTGCCGAGGATGACCAGCGCATAGTCGCGTCCGATGTACGCTTTTGCCTCGGTCGGGCCGCGCCCAAAGCGGTCGCGGTATCGCTGCACGATCGTTGTCGCGAGCTGCCCGTTGACCTCGGTCATGGGCCGACGGATGCGTAGTCCATTGGGTTCGGACAGAAGGCTATTACGAGGACGGCCCGCAGTCCCCCGCGGGGTCCCGCGGGCCGCCGCCCGACGCCTCGGAGACGTGGGGCCTACGTACCCGGGGTGCGCGATAAGGATCAGCCCCCGACGCGACCGGCAAACAGCGCATAGACGGCCGCGCAGCGGCTCATTGCCGCTTCCTCGATGTACTCGTTCGGGCCGTGGGAGACATCGAGGCGACCGCCGCCGTAGGCGAAGGCCGGGATCCCGAGCTGCGAGTACCAGCGGGTCTCGAGCACGCCGGGGCAGAGTTCGAAGCGTGCGCCGGCGCCTTCGACGGCCTCGACGCAGCGGGCCAGCGTATGGGCTGCGGGGTGATCCTGGTCGGTGCTGCCCGAGGGCTGGGCTTGCAGCACTTCGATCTCGACCTCCGCGCCGGCGGCCTCGGCCGCGTTGTTGATCGTGCCGGTCAGCCGCGCGAGCTCCTCGTCAAGCCCCTCCTCGGGATTGAACCGGCGGTCGATCGAGAACCATGCTGCGCCCGGCACCACGTTGAACCCAGCGCCGGCGCCGGCCTGTCCGCCGACCACCAGCATCGAGCCTGCCGCCTCGTCGCTCGCGACCGGGAAGCTCGTCCGCTTGGCCAGCAGCTCGCGCGAGAGCGCGGTCAATGGCTCCGCTATCCGGATCATGTGCTCGAAGGCGTTCACGCCCTCGTGCACGTACCCAACGTGCGCCTCGCGCCCCGAGACCTGCACGCGCAGGGTGATCGCGCCGCGGCAGGCATGCCAGATCACGCCCCCGGTGGGCTCCGCGGTCAGCATCGCCACAGCGCCGGGGTCGATCAGCTCTGCCTCGCGCAGGTGGCCTGAGCCGGTTGTGCTGCCGGTCTCCTCGTCGCACACGAAGTGGAAGACGATCCTGCGGCCGTCGAGCAGGCCGAGTTCGCGGGCTGCGGCGGCGCCGTAGAGCATCGAGACCAGGCCACCCTTCATGTCCGCGGTCCCGCGTCCGCCGATCCGGCCGTCGCGGCGCTCGGGTTCGAACTGCGCGGCGCTCTGGGCCGGGACGACGTCGAAGTGCCCGTGGAAGTAGATGATCTCGGACCCGGTGCCGGCGCTGCCGCGCGCGATGGCCGGTCCCTCGAGGCTCCCGGCCGGCGCGAGCTCGATCAGCTCGGGTGAGAACCCGAGCCGCTCCATGGCGTCACGCAGCATGCGCGCGCACCGTCCCAGCTCGCGGCCCGGCGGGTTCTCGGTGGGAATCCGCACCAGCGCTTCGACGAGCGTCGCCATCTCCTCGGCGCGCTCACCGAGCCAGGTCGTCACCGCCGTCGGTCGCATCCGGTCATACATCTACCGCACCCGCTGCGGCACGGTCTACGGCCACACGGGCAACTTCCCCGGCTACGTCCAGTTCGCCGCCGCCACGCGCGACGGACGGCGCGCCGTCACCACGTCGCTCAACATCCCGGCCCCCGAGGGCGCCCTGCTCGAGCAGCTACGCGAGATGCAGGAGACAGCGGTGTGCCTGCTCCTGCGCCGCTAACCGCGCTCTGAGCGGACACAGCCGCGCCGCGACGGCAGGGCCGCGGCGCAGCTGCGCGTCGTCGCTCAGGCCTTGATCAGGTCGTGCGGGTTGAACACGAACTTCTTGGCGGCTCCCTGGTCGAAGTCCTTGTAGCCGTTCGGCGCGTCGTCCAGCGTGATCACCGTGGCGTTCACCGCCTTCGCGATCTGCGCCTTGTCGTTCAGGATCATCTGCATCAGGTTGTGGTGGTACCTCATCACGGGGCACTGACCTGTCGTGAAGCTGTGCGACTTCGCCCATCCCAGGCCGATCCGGATCGACAGCGAGCCCACCTTTGCCGCGTCGTCGACGGCTCCCGGGTCGCCCGTCACGTACAAGCCGGGGATGCCGAGCTTCCCGGCCACCCGCGTCACGTCCATGATCGAGTTGAGCACCGTCGCCGGCGCCTCGTGGTCCGCGTCGGACCCGTGGCCGCGCGCCTCGAAGCCCACGGCGTCGACCGCCGCGTCCACCTCGGGCACGCCCAGGATCTGCTCGATCTGGTCCTTGGGGTCGCCCTTGGAGACGTCGATCGGCTCGCACCCGAAGCTCCGCGCCTGCTCGAGCCGCTCAGGGATCAAGTCGCCGACGATCACGACCGCGGCCCCGAGCAGCTGGGCCGAGTACGCCGCGGCCAGCCCGACCGGGCCAGCGCCGGCGACGTAGACCGTCGAGCCGGAGGTGACCCCGGCCGAGTAGCAGCCGTGGTACCCCGTCGGGAAGATGTCCGACAGCATCGTCAGGTCGAGGATCTTCTCCATCGCCTGTTCCTTGTCGGGGAACTTCAGGAGGTTCCAGTCCGCGTACGGCACGAGGACGAATTCCGCTTGGCCGCCGACCCAGCCGCCCATGTCGACGTACCCGTACGCCGAGCCGGGCCGGTCGGGGTTCACGTTGAGGCATACGCCCGTGTTGCCGGTCTTGCACATGCGGCAGCGGCCGCACGCGATGTTGAACGGGACCGAGCAGAGGTCCCCCTCCTTGATGTA
>JBKGUS010000110.1:0-7988 GCA_046462295.1 Thermoleophilaceae bacterium
TCGGGTGCATACCCCTGCCGGTCCACTCCGACGGCCGGTAGCGGCCGGCCCCCCAAAGGATACCCGCGTGTGTTGCCGTCGCCCCCGGTCCCTAGGCTTGGGCCATGCAGTCACGCAGCGCAGAGGAGCGCCGCGCGGAGCTGGTCGAGCTCTTCCATGAGGCTTCGGGATGCGTGCGATGCCCGCTCCACCAGGGCCGGACGAAGGTGGTCTTCGGCTCCGGCAACGCGAACGCCGACCTCATGTTCGTCGGCGAGGCGCCCGGCATGCACGAGGATCTTCAGGGCCTGCCGTTCGTCGGCCGTGCGGGCAAGCTGCTGGACCAGCTGCTCGGGGAGGTCGGGCTCCAGCGATCGGATGTCTTCATCACGAACGTCCTGCTCTGCCGGCCGCCCGGGAACCGCGACCCGCAGCCCGACGAGATCGACACCTGCAAGCCCTACCTGCACCGCAAGATCGAGCTGATCGAGCCGAAGGTGATCTGCACGCTCGGCAACTTCGCCACCAAGCTGGTCACCCGCTCTCAGCGCGGCATAACGAGCGTGCACGGGCGCCCTCAGGTGCACGAGCTCGGCGGCCGGACGGTGCGCGTCTTCCCGATCTATCACCCCGCCGCCGCGCTGCGAAGCACGAAGACGCTCGAGGAGCTGCGCGAGGACTTCGCGAAGCTGCCGGCGTTGCTCGAGGAGCCTGCGCCGGTGCCGATCGGCGCGGTGGCCCCTGTCGCGGCGGCCGTGGCTTCGGCCGGGCCCGAGCCGGCGGCGCCCCAGATGGACCTGTTCGGCTAGGGCTATGCCGTCACATGACGGTCGAGACGTCCTCCCCTGACGAGACCGAGCACGCCGGCGCAGACCTGGCCGGCCGGCTCGCGCCGGGCGATGTCGTCCTGGTGAGCGGTGAGCTCGGCACCGGCAAGACGACCTTCGTTCGCGGCGCCTGCCGGGCGCTCGGGGTCGACGGGCCGGTCACGAGTCCGACCTTCACGATCGGCCACGTTCTGGCCGGCGACCCGGAGGTCGCCCACCTCGACCTCTACCGCTTGGGTTCGATCGCCGACGAGGACCCCGCCCTGCTCGAGGACTACCTGACCGCCGACCGGATCGCGTTCGTCGAGTGGCCCGCGGCCGGCGAGCCCGCCATCGAGCGCGTGGCCGCACGAGTCCTGCTCGAGCACCTGGGCGGCGACCGCCGCCGGATCACGATCACGTGAGCCTGCTCGGGATTGACACCTCCACCGCGGCCAGCGCGGCGTGCGTGCTTCGAGGCGACGGCGAGGTCTTCGAGGTCGCCCCCGACCCCACCGCGCTCACTGCCCGTCCGGCGCATGCGCGCGAGTTGATGCCCGCGGTGGCAGAGGTGATGGAGAGGGCCGGCCTCGGCTACACAAACCTGGAGGCGATCGCCGTGGGGGTAGGGCCGGGGACGTTCACCGGCCTCCGGATAGGGATCGCGACAGCGAGAGCGCTGGCGAGCGCGAACGGCTTGCAGGTGAGGCCGGTGTCGTCGCTGGCGGCACTGGCGGCGGGAATCGAGGCGGAGGCGGGCGGGGCGCACGACTGCCCGTCACTGCTCGCCGTCATCGACGCCAAGCGCGGCGAGGTCTTCGCAGCCGAGTATGTGCCGGCCGCCGGCCGCCGCTGGGGGCCGCTCGCGCTGCGTCCGGAGGACCTGGCCGAGCGTGTTCGGACGGAGAGTCCCGGCCCGCTGGCGGCCGGTGACGGCTCGGTACGATTTCGAAGGGTGCTCGAGGCGGCCGGAATAAGCGTCATGCCCGACGATTCGCGCGCCCACGTGGTCCGCGCCCTCCACGTCTGCCGTCTTGCGGCCGCCGTTCCGGGCGTCGCCCCCCAAGCCGTCCTCCCCGACTACCTCAGAGCCCCCGACGCGAAGCCACAGTGACCCTGGACCTCGAGATCCGCCGCCTGACCTACGCGGACCTTCCGCAGGTCATCGCCATCGAGCGGCGCGCGTTCCCCACGCCCTGGTCGTTGGCGATGTTCGTGCTCGAGCTATCGAAGCCGTCGGGGATCTGTCTCGCCGCGCTCCTCGACGACCGCATCGTCGGCTACCTGGTCTGCTCGCGCTACGACACCGTCTGGCACGTGATGAACGTCGCGGTGGACGTCAACCTGCTCCGCCAGGGGATCGCCAGCACGCTCCTGGAGCGGCTCTTCGACATGGCCGACAAGCCGAACGAGCAGTACACGCTCGAGGTTCGGACCTCGAACGAGGCCGCCATCCGGCTGTACGAGCGCTTCGACTTCCGCGCCGCCGGCCGCCGCCACGCGTACTACCACGACAACCGCGAGGACGCGCTCATCATGTGGCGGACGGTGCCGGATCGCGCCACAGCGTGATCCTGGCCGTCGAGACCAGCTGCGACGACACCTGCGCCGCGGTCGTCGAGCCGGGCGGCGCCATCCGCTCCAACGTGATCGCCTCGCAGGGCCTGCTGCACGCACGCTACGGCGGAGTGGTGCCCGAGATCGCCTCGCGCCACCATCTCGAGCTCGTCGACGCCGTCACCGCCGACGCGCTCGAGCGGGCGCACACACGGCTCGACGACATCGAGACGGTGGCCGTGACCACCGGCCCGGGTCTGATCGGCGCCCTGCTCGTGGGCGTGTCGTCGGCGAAGGCGATCGCTGCTTCACGGCGCCTCCCGCTCGTCCCGGTCGACCACCTGCACGGCCACGTGACGGCGAGCATGCTGGGAGACGACCCGATCCAGCCGCCGTACCTCTGCCTGGTTGCGAGCGGCGGCCACACCTTCCTCGCGCGCGTGGACGACCCCGCCTACTACGAGGTGCTCGGGCAGACGCTCGACGACGCCGCCGGGGAGGCCTTCGACAAGGGCGCCCGGCTGCTGGGCCTCGGCTACCCCGGCGGGCCCGAGATCGACCGGCTCGCCCGCGAGGGCGACCCCGAGGCGTTCGACTTCCCGCGCAGCGCCCCCGGCGAGCTCGACTTCAGCTTCAGCGGCCTGAAGACCTCGCTTCTCTACAAGCTCAGGGAGCTCCCCGACCCACCGCTCGCCGACCTCGCCGCGTCCTACCAGCGCGCCATCGTCGACGCCCTCGTGGCCCGGACCCGGAAGGCCCTCGAGCGAACCGGCCTGCAGCGGCTCACCGTCGGCGGCGGCGTGGCCGCCAACTCGGAGCTGCGCCACGCCGTCTCTGACCTCGAAGTCCCGGTCTGGGTGCCGCCGATGGAGCTCTGCACCGACAACGCGGCGATGATCGCCGGCGCCGCCCGCTTCACGGAGCCGCTCGAGTACCCGCAGTACCTCTCCCTCGACGCCGCGGCGCGCCCGGCGCTCAGCTCATCAGCCGCGACTCCTCCAGGTCCAGCTCCCGCTCCACCCGGCGGCGCACCTCGTCGCTGATGTCGCCCCGGTTGCGCATTCCGATCAGCTCCTCGCGCTGGGCGTCGAACAGCTCGTACATCACGCGCTGGTACGCGCCGGTCCGCTCCTCGTAGCTGTCGCCGTCCCCGTCCTCGCGCGCCGCGAACCGGCGGCGCCGGTAGTCGTACTGGCCGCGCACCCGCTCGAGCGTGTCGGGCCGCGCCCAGTCCGTCTCCGTCAGCTCATCGATGCGGGCGAGCGCGGCCTCGGCCAGCCGCACCCGGGCGGCCACCTCCTCGCGCTCCTCCGAGCCGTCGTCGCTCACGCCGAGCCGCTCGATCAGCGGGCCGAGGGTGAGGCCCTGGCCCACCAGCGTCACCAGGATCACCACGTAGGCGAGCAGGATGATCAGGTCGCGGGCGGGGAAGGCCACGCCGGCGTCGGTCTCGAGCGGCAGCGCCAGCGCGGCGGCGAGCGAGACCGAGCCCCGCATCCCGGCCCAGCCGACGACGGTCCGCTCCTGCCAGGAGGCACGCCGCGCGCGCTGTATGGCACGGCGGTCGATCGCCCGGATCAGGTACGTCACCGTGAAGCCCCACAGCAGCCGCACGCCGATCACCACCGTGCTGATCAACAGGCCCCAGAAAGTCAGCTCGCCCGCGGAATAGCCGGAGATGTCGTCGATCACGGTGGGCAGCTGCAGGCCCACGAGCAGGAACAGCACTGCATTCAGGAGGAAGGTCAGGATCTCCCACACCGATACGCCCTGGAGGCGCATGATCGGCGTCGTCAGCTGAGGCGTGTGCCAGCCCATGTAGATGCCGACCGTCACCGCCGCGATCACCCCAGATGCGCCCAGCTCCTCGGCCGGGATGTAGGCCGCATAGCCGCTCAGGATCGAGATCGTGATCTCCGTGGGCGGATCGTCGATCCGGCTCCGGACCTCCCGGATGATCCAGCCGGCGACCAGGCCGATCACGAGCCCGCCCACGCCGGTCAAGACGAACTTGCCCGTCGCCTCGACCAGCGAGAACGAGCCGGTTACCACCGCCGCCACCGCGAACCGGTAGAGCACCAGCGCCGTCCAGTCGTTGGTGAGGTTCTCCCCCTCGACGACCGTCACGAGGCGGCGCGGCGCGCTGATGCGGCGCATGATTTGCGTGGGCGCGACCGCGTCCGTGGGGGAGACGATCGCGCCGAGCACGAACGACTCGCCCCACCCGAGGCCGATCACCGCGTGGGCCACCACGGCCACCGCCGTCATCGTCACGCCGACCAGCGGGATCGCGAGCAGGGCGATGGGGCGGGCGTTGCGACGCAGGTCGCGCAGGGAGGTGAAGAAGGCGGCGCCGTACAGCAGCGGCGGCAGGAAGATCAGCAGGACGAGGTCCGGCTCGAGCTCCACCGACGGGACGCCGGGGATGAACCCGATGACCGAGCCGCCGACCACCAGCGTGATCGGATACGGCACGCCGAGGAGACGCGCCAGGACGGCCAGGGCGGCCACCCCCAGCAGGAGGCCGAAGATCACGAGCTCCACGTGGTGCTCCACGCGATTAGAGTGGCAGGGTGCCGGTACTTACCATCTATGGGAAGCCCGGGTGTCACCTGTGCGACGACGCACGCGCCGCCGTGCGGGACGTGCTGGCGGGGCGCGACGTCGGGCTGCGCGAGGTCGACGTGACGCTCGACCCCGTCCTCGAGCGACGGTACGGCGAGCGGATCCCGGTGGTGGCCCTGGACGGCGAGGAGCTGTTCGACTACGTGGTCGACCCGGACGTGCTGAAAGACCGGCTCGATAAAGTGGAATCGTGAGCTTCCGCGAGCCCATGACGGGCGGGGCAGGGTTGCACGATGGTGGATCCGAGCGCCTGTCGCTCGGCGTCGCCGCTCGTCTCTCCCGCTACCTCCAGGTCCTCACCCAGGCCAAGAAGATGGGCCGCGAGACCATCTCCTCGCAGGAGCTGGCCGACTACACGCACGTGAACTCGACCCAGATCCGCCGTGACCTCTCAGGCTTCGGCAAGTTCGGCAAGCGCGGCGTGGGCTACAACGTCGACTCGCTCGTCTCGCAGATCCGCAAGATCCTCCGCACCACGGGCAAGCACAACATCGCGCTGTTCGGCGCCGGCAACCTGGGCCAGGCGATCGCCGGGTCGGACATCTTCGCCGACCACGGCTTCCGCGTCGTGGCGCTGTTCGACAAGGATCCGGCCAAGGTCGGCACCCAGGTGAACGAGAACCTCGTGGTCCGCCCCTACGAAGACCTGGATCGGGTGATCCGCGAGGAGGACGTGGTCGTGGGGGTGCTCGCCGTCCCGACCGAAGCGGCCCAGGGTGTGGCCGACGACCTGGTCGAGGCCGGCGTGAAGATCATCTTCAATTACTCCGAGGCCCTGCTGCAGGTGCCCCCCGAGGTGACGGTCCACACCTCGAGTCCCGCCGTCGACCTGCTCTACGCGCTCTACTTCTACCTCACCTGATGCTGGACATGGCCCGCGTCCATGAGGCGTTCGAGGCCTCGACGGACTTCACGGTCGGAATCGAGGAGGAGTTCGCGATCCTCGACCCGGAGACCCTGTCGCTCGACCAGCGCTTCGACGAGCTGAAGGAGGCCGCCGCCTCCGACCCGATGCTGTCCGAGTCGGTGGCGGGAGAGCTGATCCGCTCGGAGATCGAGATTCGCTCGGGGAAGGGCGAGAACTTCGCCGACGCAACGGAGCGCCAGCGCGATGCGCGCGCCCGGCTGTTCAGGCTGGCGGCCGACCGCCGGATGCTCCTGGCCGCCACCGGCACGCACCCGTGGAGCCCCTGGCAGGAGCAGCAGATCATCGACACCGAGCACTACCACCGCGTGGCGGACGGCCTGCGCTACGTGGCCTGGCGCAACAACACCTTCTCGCTCCACATCCACATGGGGATCCGCGGGGCGGACCGCGCGGTGAGAGTGTGCGACCGCCTCAGGCCCGTGCTGCCGGAGCTGCTGGCGCTGTCCGCCAACTCGCCATTCCTGGACGGCCGCAACTCGGGCCTCCACTCGGTGCGCTCGCAGATCTTCACGAAGAGCTTCCCGCGCTGCGGTATCCCGGACCCGTTCGGGGGCTGGGCGGCGTACGCCGACTACGTCGACTTCCTGGTGGAGACCGGCTCGATCGTCGAGCAGACCCAGATCTGGTGGAGCATCCGTCCGCACCACTCGTTCGGGACGGTGGAGCTCCGCATCTGCGACGCCCAGTCGAGCGCGGCCGAGTCCACGGCGCTCGAGGCGCTGATCTCGGCCTGCATCGCGCAGGCGGCGCTCGATCACGACGAGGGCGTGCCGTTCGAGGACCCGGCGCCGCGCTTCGTGGAGGAGAACTTCTGGCGGGCGATCCGCCACGGGCTGGACGGCAAGCTGATCGACCTGGAGCGGCGCGAGGAGTACCCCGCCTCGGCAGTGGCGGACCGTCTGATGGCCTGGACCGCACCGGCGCGCGAGCTGCTCGGCCTCGACGTGTCGCTGCCGGAGGAGAACGGCGCGCAGCGGCAGCGGCGGGCGATGGAGGGGGGAGCGTCGATGGAGGAGGTGTTCGCGGCGGAGGTCGCGGAGACGCAGCGGACCTATGTCAGGGAGAAGGTGAGCACATGAACGAGCCGCCCGAGGCGAGGCTTCCCGAGGCGCCGGAGGTCCTCCTCAGCAGTGCAGCCTCGCTTGTGAACCTTGCGGGAATCCGACTTACAGAGAAGGAACACAAGAACGCGGCGAAGGCCAAGGAGGCAATCGACGCCGCGCGCGCACTGCTCCCGCTCTGCCCTCAGGAGGAAGTCGGTCCGATCAAGGATGCACTCTCCCAGCTTCAAATGCTCTACGTCAAAGAGACACAAGGTCGTGCGCACCCGGCCGAGCCGGGTGCTTCGCCAACGGCCGACGAGCGCGCCCAGGCGCGCTCCAAGATCTGGACCCCGCCGGGCACGTGATCGGGATCTTCGGCGGATCGGGCTTCTATCGCTTCCTCGACGACGTCGAGGAGATGCCGCTCGCCACGCCCTACGGGCCCCCCTCGGCGCCGGTCAGGATCGGCAAGCTCGAGGGTGTCGACGTGGCGTTCATGCCGCGTCACGGTGACGAGCACCGCCTGCCGCCCCACCGCATCAACTACCGCGCCAACGTCTGGGCAATGCGCGAGGTGGGCGTGCGGCGGATCATTGGCCCGTGCGCCTGCGGCTCGCTGCGGAAGGAGCTCGGGCCGGGCACCTTCGTGATCTGCGACCAGTTCGTGGACCGTACACAGGCTCGTGAGAGCACCTTCTACGACGGGCCGCAGACGACGCATGTCTCGGCTGCCGACCCCTACTGCAAGCAGATGAGCGGGGTGCTGGCCGAGTGTGGGCGGGAGCTCGACATCCCGATCGTCGAGGGCGGCACGATCGTGATCATCGAGGGCCCTCGCTTCTCGACGCGGGCGGAGTCGCGCTGGTTCGCCGAGAGCGGGTTCGACCTGGTCGGCATGACCCAGTACCCCGAGGCCTGGCTGGCCCGCGAGCTAGAGCTCTGCTACGCGAACGTATCGCTCGTCACGGACTACGACGTGGGCGTCGAGGGCGGCGAGCCGGTGTCGGCCGGAGCCGTGATCGACGTCTTTCGTGAGAACCTCGATAGACT
>JBKGUS010000111.1:0-6450 GCA_046462295.1 Thermoleophilaceae bacterium
TCGGCTACATGATCGACGGCTTGATGGTGAGCCGCGGAGAGCCCACCCCGGTCGACGCGGACCCGATCAAGCCGGAGGACATCCCGCTGGCGATGGAGCGGTCCGGAGGTCCCTCACGGGGTCGGCGCTAGGAGGTCCGGCTACGCTGCTGCAATGCGCGCAAAGGGGCAGCGCGGAGGTCGATTGCAGTCCCGGCTCGACCAAAGGAGCGAGCGGAGCCCACCTTGTCCGACGCCAACAAGGACCTCGTGCGACGCCACTTCGAGGAAGTCTGGAACGACAGGAACCTCGACGCCTGCGATGCATTGATCGCCGAGGACTTCACGGAGCATGCCGCTGCGCCATTCGCGCCGTTCGCTCCTGCCAACGTGCACGGTCCGTCGGCGACGCGCGGCAGTCGAATGGCTCCTAGCTCAGTTCCCGGACATCCGAATGGAGGTCGAGTCGATCATCGCCGAGAGGGACGTCGTCGCAGTCAGGGTGATGTCGACCGGGACGAACCTCGGCGAGCTCGAGGGCGCTCCCGCGCCCATGGGCAAGTCCTTCACGGCGCTTCAGAGCCACTGGCTTCGCGTCAAGGACGGCAAGCTGGTCGAGCACTGGGCGAAGCGCGACGATCGTCAGCGATGCTTCAGCTCGGGGTCATCGAGCGTCCCGGGCCCCCGCGGGCCAATAGGCACGCCGGACGTACCGGACCAGGCGGTCGCCTTGGACGAACACCAGGGCGCGCGCTTCCGCTCCTCGCGCGCGAAGGAGGAGTATGTGCGACTACCCTGGGCACGCGAGCAGCCGGCTTCGCGCGTGGATGGCGGTTCGTCGGGGCGAGCGGAAGCGCCGCGGGCATCTTCATCCCCTCAACGGGCGGGTCCTACGCTGGGCGTAGCGAACGGCGTCGTCGCGGTGCGCAAAGGACTGCAGCCTTATCGCCCGGCCGTCACGGAGGGTCCAGACGTGCGTGATGCCGTCGTCCACCTGAGCGCCGCTCGCCTTCCCGCGTCCTCGCTGGCGCATCGATGCCACGACGTGTCCGTCGAGCTCCTCGACCTCGAGCAGCTCGACGGTGAAGTCGTCGAAGGCATCGTCGCCGTCGTCCAGCCATTCGAGCAGGGCCTCGGGGCCGCGAAAGGCCTCGACGGTGGTCCCGACGACGATGTCGGGCGCAGTCAGCGCCCTGATTGCCCCGCGGTCGCGCGCGTTCACCGCCGCGTACATTCGCGCCGCGAACTCGCTTCCTTCGGGCACCGCGCCAACCTATCGCAGTAGGCGGCGCTGAGACTGCTGCTTCCGCGTGGCAGCACTCGGCGCCGGCCCTTTGAGATGTGATCCTGCGCGGCGTCCCCATTTTGGGTCGTTTCAGCGGAAGCGCTTCGCCGCGGGCCAGTGGCAAGCCATAACTCGAATGAGCCCCGCCGCTTGCGCCGACCCACCACGCTCCCACGGCGGGGTCGGCCCGGCGAGCCTGACAGGGTTCCAGGATCAGGAACGCTCGGCAAAATCCCGGATCAAGCCCGCCAGCACCGCCGCCCGCTCCGGCGTCGGCCCGTCGTGGCTCAGCGACGGGCAGACCGCCAGCTCGGCGTTGGGCAGCGCCCGGTAGAGGGACACCGACAGGTCGAGGGGGATCAGCTCGTCCCGGTCGCCGGCCAGCACCAGCACCGGCGTCTCGATCGCTCGCACTTCGTCCGCGCTCAGCCCCGCGTAGTCGAGCCACATCCGCGCCGTTTGCCGCACGAGGGTCTCCCAGTCCTCCTGCATGCCCTTGACCTCGTCCGCGAACTCGCCCAGCTCGGCGTCGAGGTGCGCCAGGTCCGGCGCGCCCGCCTCGTCCGCCCCGAGCAGCGCCCGGTGCGCCTCCCGCAGCCCACCGGAGTCGAAGTCCGGATAGGCCGCCCCGGCGATCAGCGCACGGGCGGCGCCGCAGTGGCGCGCGCCCAGCTCCAGGGCAACCTGTCCGCCGTCGCTCCAGCCGCCCACCACGGGGCGGTCCAGGCCAAGGGCCACGATCAGCTCCGCCACGTCGTCCGCGATCCGCGCGTACGAGAGCTCCTCGTCCGGGTTCGCCGAGCGGCCGTGGCCCGGGCTGTCTGGCGTGATCACCCGGAAGTCGCGGGCGAGCTCCGGGACGACCGGCTCCCACTGCGCGCTCGAGACCAATCCGCCGTGGATCAGCACCAGCGGCGCGCCGGCTCCGCGGTCCTCGTAGTGCAGGGTCAGCATGGCCTGCCTCCCGGCAGCGCTCGCTCAGGCCTAAAGCCCTCGTCCTCCTCCGCCTCCGGACGCATCCTCACTCCTCGCAACATCGCCGCGGCCACCACGGCCGCGGCGAGCGCGATCGCGGCATTCAGGGTGGCGGCCAGCTGGAACGCCTGCGTGAACGCCTCGCGGGCGGCGTCCACCAGCTCGGCCGCGACCGGGCCGGGGAGCTCCTCCCCAGCGGCCACCGCGGCCCCGAGGGTGTCTCGCGCGGCCTCCGCGATCCCCGGGGAGACCTCCGCCGGCACGACCTCCTCGACCTCGCCCCGGTAGACCGCCGTGCCCGCCGCCCCCAGGACCGCGATGCCGAGCGCGCCGCCGAACTCGGAGCTGGTCTCCGCGACGCCGGCGGCCGCTCCCGCCCGCTCCGGTGGCGCGGCCCCGACCATCATGTCGGCCGCCAGCGTGTAGACCGGGGCCAGACCGAAGGCGAAGACGACAGCACCGGTCACGAGGATGGCGAGCGAGGATTCGCCGTCGACTTGGGTCAGCACGACGAAGCCGGCGCCGGCGAGCGCCAGGCCGCCGGCGATCACCCAGGCCGCCTCAAGCCTGCGCACGAGCACGGAGGAGAGCAGCGCACCGACGATGAACGCACCCGCGTAGGGCACCGTCCACAGCCCCGCCTCGAGTGGCGACAGTCCGAGCACGAGCTGTAGGTACTGCGCGATGAACACCGCAATCCCGAAGTTCACGAAGAAACCGAACGTATTGGCGGCGAGCGCGGCGTTGAACTCGGGCAGGCGGAAGAGGCGCAGGTCGATGAGTGGATCGGCGAGCCTCTGCTGCCGGCGGACGAATGCGGAACCCGTGGCAAGACCGGCGACGATGAAGATGGCCGCCGTCCAGCCCACGCCTTCCTGCGCGACCTGCTTGAGCGCGTAGATCACCGCCAGCACGGCGGCGAGCGAGATGCCCGCGCCGATCAGATCCAGCCTCCCCGCCTCGGGGTCCCGGTACTCGGGCAGCAGCCTCGGGCCGACCGCGAGCAGGAGTCCCATCACCGGCAGCGCGGGAAGGAATACGGACCCCCACCAGAAGCTCTCCAGCAACAACCCGCCGACCAGCGGTCCGATGGCGGCTCCGACGGAGAAGCTCGTTATCCACACCCCGATTGCGACGGTGCGCTGCTGCGGGTCGTGAAACATGTTGCGGATCAGGGACAGCGTCGATGGCGCCAGCGTCGCGCCGGCGACCCCCAGCAACGCCCGGGCCGCGATCAGCATCTCGGCGCTCGTCGCGAGCGCGGCGAACACCGAGGCGAGGCCGAACCCGGCGGCCCCGATGAGCAGCACGCGGCGGCGACCGATCCGGTCGCCCAGCGTGCCCATGGTGATGAGCAAGCCGGCAACCAGGAACCCGTAGATGTCCACGATCCAGAGGAGCTGCGAGCTGGTCGGCTGGAGATCCTCGCTCAGGGCCGGCAGCGCGAGGTTCAGGACCGTCAGGTCCATCGCGTAGACCACGCAGGGCAGGGCGAGCACGAGAAGCCCGACCCACTCGCGACGCCCTGCCCTTGCCGGCCCGGCCTCCGTCACGCACGCCCCTCTGCCGGCGAGTTATGAGTCATACGACCAATGACTCCCGCTCCCGGCGAAGTTGACCGCGGGTAGCTTTCGGAGCGGCATGAGCGAGGACAAGCTGCTCGAGGCAGCGCGCGCAGGGGACGAAGATGCCTTCCGCGTGCTTGTGGAGCGCCACCGCACGCAGCTCCACGCGCACTGCTACAGGATGCTGGGCTCCGTCCACGACGCGGACGACGCCCTCCAGGACGCGCTCCTCCGCGCCTGGCGTGGGATCGCGAAGTTCGAGGGCCGGAGCTCGTTGCGGTCGTGGCTCTACCGGATCGCGACCAACGCCTGCCTCGACTTGGTCGCAAGGCGCCAGAAGCGGGTCCTCCCGCTTGACTACGCGCCCGCGGCCGGCCCAGGCGACGATCTCGCCGAGCCTCTCACCGAGTCCGTCTGGATCGAGCCCTACGCCGACGAGCAGATCGGCCTCGAGGACGGGTACGACGCGCCCGAGGCCCGCTACGAGCGGCGCGAGAGCGTCGAGCTCGCCTTCATCGCGGCGCTGCAGCACCTCCCCGCCACCCAGCGCGCCGCGCTCATTCTCCGCGACGTGCTCGGCTTTCCGGCCCGCGAGGCCGCCGAGGCCCTCGACACGACGGTCGCATCGGTCAACGGCGCTCTCCGACGCGCCCGCAGGGCAGTCGCCGAGAAGCTGCCGGACCAGAGCCAGCAGACCGCGCTGCGCGCGCTCGGCGACGACCGCCTCGAAGAGGTCGCCGCCCGCTACATCGATGCATGGGAGCGCGGCGACGTGGACGCGATCGTCGCGATGCTCGCCGAGGACGCCACCTTCTCGATGCCGCCTCTTCCGACCTGGTACCGGGGCCGCGACGCGATCGCCGCCTTCCTCGAGCGCTGGGCGCTCCAGGATCGCTGGCGGCTGCTCCGGGCCCGCGCGAACGGTCAACTGGCGTTCGGCTGCTACGCCTGGGACGACGAACAGGGGAACTACAGGGCGCTTTCACTCGACGTGCTCACCCTGCGCGGCGCGCACGCGACCCAGGTCACCTCGTTCGTCACGCCGTACACCCGGGGCGCCGCGCGGCAGCGATTCGCCGCCGATGTCTTCGAGCGCTTCGGCCTCCCTGTCAGGGTCGACTGACCTAGCGGCCCTCGAGCCGGTACTCCGCCGGCGCCTGCAGTCACCGTAGGATGCTCGATCCCGACGGCAAGGGTGGGAGCAGGATGCGATGAGCAAGGCGCAGGCGACTACGGGGGTTGACGACGAACGGGTTCGCGTCACGACGTGGACCTTCGCCGCGGACGCGGAAGCCACGGGATGGCACGTCCATGAGTACGACTACCTGGTCGTGCCGGTGACCGGCGGGACCTTCGCCGTCACCGCGCCGGACGGCAGCACGCGCGAGATGGTTCAGGAGGCAGGCTCGCCGTACCTCGGTAGCGCCGGAACCGAGCATGACGTCGTCAACGTCAGCGGAGCGCCCGCGGTCTTCGTCGAGATCGAACTCAAGGCCTAGATGGGCGCGCTGACCGAGCTCGTGCGGACAGCGTACGACTCCTTCAACCGGGGGGAGATCGAGCCCATCCTCGACCTCCTGCATCCCGACGTCGAGTGGATCCCCCCACCCACCTCGCTGGAGCCGGGCCCGCTGCGCGGCCGCGACGCGGTGCGCGAGTACCTCGCCCCGAACTTCTTCGAAAGCCAGACCGCCGAGCCGCTCGAGACCATCGAGCACGGCAACCGCCTGCTGGTGGTGGCGCGAGTGCGAGCCCGCGGCCGCGGAAGCGGCATCGAGCTCGACCAGACCGCCTACCACCTCCTGACGATCGAGGACGGGCGCACTGTGCGATTCGAGGTCCACGTCGACCGGGCCGAGGCCATGAGCGCGCTGCGAGACGGGTGACCCCAGTCGCAGCGCCCGATGTGACCGGCTGGGTGGACGGCGAGGGGTGGTTCAGCCGCCGCGCATGCCCAGCGCTTCGAGCCCTTCGACCATGACCTCGAGAGCGGCGGCGTCGGCGTAGAGGCCGTCGAGCTCCGGGGCGAAGTGGTTCAGCGTCGTCTGCAGCGCGACGAAGCCGCTCGCGACCGCGGCGACGTCGGTGGCGAGCGCATCGACGCCGGCGCTCATGCTCGCCAAGTCGGCGTCAGCCTGGGCGGCCGTCGCGAGCGCGTTCGTGGCGTCTGTGACGGGTCCCGATGTCCCTGACGATCTGCTCCGGGGTCCTTGACGGAGGCGCAGCGAAGCTCGGCGGCGCAGGGGCTCCGCGTCTGCGCCTCGGCCCTCGGATCAGGCTGACCCGCCTCAGCTTCAGTGTCGGCCGCGCGCGGTAGCGCAGTCGACGGCGCGACTTCTTCGAGAGCGAGGTCACTCCCTTCAGGCGGTTCCCCGCGCGTAGAGCGCGCGGCGCCAGTCGAGCTGCGCCGGGCGCTCCCGACAGCGGCAGCCGCGCCCGTCTGAAGCGGACGCGCACCCTTCGCGTGCCGAGCTTCACGGCACGCCCCGCGCGCTTGCTCAGCTGGAGCGGCACGGTCACAGCCCCGCCCTGCATGTCCCTGACCGGCGCTGTCCCCCACGCGCTTCGGGCGGTTCGTCAAAGGTCTCCGACGAGCTCGTTGAGCGCGAGGATGTTCCCTTCGCTATCGCGCAACCAGGCTGACTTG
>JBKGUS010000112.1:0-3256 GCA_046462295.1 Thermoleophilaceae bacterium
GTCGCCGTACGCCGGCCTCGCGGACGACGCGGCGCAGCTCCGAGCGCGCGGCGGCGGCCCAGGGCCGCCCGCGCGTCGGACCGTTGACGACGCAGAACAGCGGCCCGACCGGCAGCTCAACGCGCGCGTCGAGACACGGCGCGAGCTGCTCCCAGGCCCAGTCGTCCATGCCGACCTCGCGGCGGCGGCCGCCCTTGCCGCGCCGCACCAGCAGCGACCCGCGGCGCGCGTCGAGGTCGGCCTCGGCGAGCGCGAGCGCCTCGCAGATGCGCAGGCCGGCGCGCCATAGCACGACGATCAGGCCGCGCAGCCGGCGGCCGTGGACGCCGTCGCCGGCGTGGCGCATCACGGTGACGATCTCCTCGATCGTCGGTGGGTCGGCGGGATAGCGCATTCCCTTGTTGCGCGGCGGCCGGCCGGCGTGGAACTCAGGCAGCGTGACGGGCGAGCGTCGGCGGCCGGCGGCATCGAGCAGCTCGGACATAACTCCTCCTGAGGAGTCGGAGACGCACCGAGCGTGCTCCAGCGCCGGTCGCCTCGCGTCCGCCGCCCCACCACCACCACCACCGCACGCGAGCCGGCAACTCGCACGCACGCGACGTCGATTTCGCGCCGCCAGCCCAAAGCAGCAGCGCGCTGTCCGTGCGATCGGGGGACGCCGGGGAGTTCTCATGGCATGGAAGGGACCAGTCAGCGCGCCGCTGCTGCTTCCGACGAATGCAGGAGCGGCGCGTGGGCCGATCAGCCGCCGACGGGCGCTCGCTGATCGTCCCAGGCAGGAGTTGGCGCGGCTGGCGGAGCGTGCTCGCGTTCATCCGGAAGGGAGAGCTCGGTAGCTGACTTGGGCTCAATCGAGGAGCAGGTCGTGCTCGAGTGCGAAGAGCGCCGCCGCGGCCCGGCTCGACACGCCGATCTTGGTGTAGATGTGCTGCACGTGGTGCTCGGCGGTGCGGCGCGAGATGTAGAGGTGCTCGGCGATCTGGGGGTTGGAGCAGCCCTCGGCGACCAGGCGTAGCACTTCTATCTCTCGGTCGCTGAGGCCCGCCGGTCTTAGGTCTCGGCGATGGGAGGAGCGGCGCTGGCCGGCGACGTGGAGCACCGCGTCGACGACGTCTGCGTCGAGTTTGCCTCGGCGGGCCTCGTCTGTGAGTTCGGCGGCGGCGCGGTCGGGGCTCATCGCCTCTCGGTGGGGGCGTCTCTGGGTCATCGCCTGGAATGCGTCCGCCGCGGCCAGCACGCGCGCGGGCGCCGGGATCTCGCGCGCGCTGCAGCCGCGGTGATAGCCGGAGCCGTCGAGGCGCTCCTGGTGCATGCCAGCGATGGCCGCGAGCGGCTCGAGGGCCCGCGATCCCGCGAGGATGCGCTCGGAGTGGTAGGCGTGCATCCGCACCTGCTCCCACTCGGCGGTGGTGAGCGGACCCGGCTTCTCCCAAATCGCGTTCGACACTCCGACGCGCCCGAGGTCGTGAAGCAACGCCGCCACCTCGAGGCGCGATCTGGTCGCGTCGTCGAGGCGCAGCCGCTCGGCCGCCGCCCGCGCGAGCTTCGCCACCTCCCTGGAGTGGCCGTGGGTGAACGGGGTCTTCAGGTCGGCGAGGTCGCCGAACGCCTCGGCCACGCCTGGTAGGTCCCCGGGGCCGATCTCGACGACCGGCTCTGGCTCCAACTCGAGGATGCGCTCGCGTGGGTCGCCGGCGCTTGCTTCGCCCAGCAAGGCCGGGCCGTTGGCGACCATTACCTCCACGATCGCCGGGTCGAGCACCGCGCCGGCGCGCCTGTGGAGGGCCTCGATCGCGAGCTCCGCCCCGCCGAGGTCGTAGAAGCGCGCCGCTTCCGAGGCGGCGCGCGCCAGCCGGGCGGCGAGCGCGATCTCCTCGCCCCGGAGGCCATGCGGGGCGCCCTTGCCGTTCCACCACTCGTGGACTTCATAGACCGCGCGCTGGACCTCCCCGCCGAGCCCGATCCGACGTGCGGTGGCCCTCGCGACCTCACAGCTCGCGGTCTCGTAGCGCTTCCCGAAGGCGTTGCCCCGGGCCACGATGAACACCGCGGCCCGCGCACGGGAGAGTGGGTTCATGCCACGCGTCGCCTCCGGGACGAACCTCGCCAGGACGTCCTTCGGGTCCGCGAAGTTCGTCTTCGCGACCGCCTTCGTGTTCCGGAACTCATCGCCGAACACGGCGGCCGTCTCATGGGAGTAGCCGGTGCACCCTACGTGCACCAGGAGCGAGGCGTAGAAGGTCTCCCGGACCTCGTCCTCCGGGACACCGAGCTCCCGCGCCAGGGCCGTCCCGATCAAGCAGGAGCGCATCGCCTCCTCGGGCGGAAGCCCGAAGCCGAGGTCGGCGACGACCGACAGTCCGCCCAGCAGGTCCGCGAGGCGCAGCTGCTGCCCCATGGCCCGATTGTCCTGCCCCTCGCGCGCTGCGGGAAATGGGCAGACCTACCGATGCGCCGGGCCGCGTTGGCGCGCGATCGTGGGAGCCGTCCAGGTCCGAGACGAGGAGGGATCAAATGGCAGCAGCACCAACGCTCGGAGCGTCAGGCTTCGCCAAGGGCGAGATCGCGGGCAAGGTGACCCTTATCACCGGAGGAACCGCCGGGATCGGCCTTGCAACCGCTCGCCGGTTGGTAGCCGAGGGCGGCAAGGTGATGACCGCCGCCAGGGCCCGGGATCGAGCCCGGCGCGTGGTGGCCGAACTCGACACCGACCAGGCCGCGTTTCAGCAAGTTGACGTGAGCGACGAGGCGGCGGTCGCGGCGCTCATCGAGGCCACCGTCGAGCGCTTCGGTCGCATCGACTGCCTGTTCAACAACGCGGGTGTCGAGGGCACCGTGGGCCCGATGGCGGCCTGGTCGGCGGACGACGTGGACGAGGTCCTCGGCGTCAACGTCAAGGGCGCCTTTCTCTGCATGAAGCACGCGGCGCCGCGGATGCAACCCGGCTCGCTCATCATCAACACCAGCTCCTTGCTGGGGACGATCCCGATGCCTCTCGCCGCTCCCTATGCCGCCAGCAAGGCGGCGCTCTTGAGCCTGACGAGATCGGCGGCGGCCGAGCTCGCCGAGCGCGGAATCTCGGTCATCGCCATATGCCCGGGAGTCGTCGACACGCCGATGATGGACCGCGTGTCGCACGCCGCGGGTGCCCCCAAGCCTGCGCTGGCGGAGATGGTCTGCCCGAGCCGCCGCGTGATGTCACCCGACGCGGTGGCGGAAGTCGTGGCCTCGCTGCTGGGAGCGAAAGGCGCAGTCG
>JBKGUS010000113.1:0-3486 GCA_046462295.1 Thermoleophilaceae bacterium
GGTGAAGTCGGCGGCGGCCGCGCGGCCGCGCGCGACCAGCTCGTCGGACTCCGCCGACGTGGGGAACGCCCCGCCGAGGTTCGCGTTGGAGCGCTCCATGTAGGCAGCCACGGCGTCCAGGACCTCGCGCGGGCACTGCGACCCGCCCGGGCCGTCGAGATAGGCGGCGCCGGTCGCGAGCGCCGGGAAGCGCTCGCGCACCGCCGCGACGTCAAGCGGCGGCGCGCTGCTGCTTGAGATAGCTGAGGAGCCCACCGTGCAGGAGGATGTCACGTTCCTTCGCGGCGAAATCGTGGGTGACGGCGAACTCGTCACCGGATTCCTCGATCCGCACGGTGATCTCGTCCGCGCCGTCGGCGAGTTCCTCGCGCACGCGCGGGAGGATCCAGGTCTGCCCCACTTCGGCCCGGTCGTAGTCGGACTCCACGGCAAAGGTCAGCGCGAGGATTCCCTGGGCCACGAGGTTGCGGCGGTGGATCCGCGCGAACGACTTGGCGAACACGGCCCGCACGCCCAGCTGGAGCGGTGCCAGCGCCGCGTGCTCGCGCGACGAGCCCTGCCCGTAGTTGTGGCCGCCCACGATGAAGCCGGCGCCCCACTCCTGCATGCGCTTGCGGAAGTCCTTGTCGCGATGCTGGAAGGTGAACTCGGCGATGGCCGGGATGTTCGAGCGGTAGGACATGACGATCACGCCGTCGGGGGCAAGGTCGCCGGTCGAGATGTTGTCCGGCTGGACGGTGGCGATCCTCGCCTTCAGCTCGTCCTTGAGCGGCTCGTGCTCGGGCGGTGTCTTGATGTTCGGGCCGCGCGGCACCTCGACCTGATCCGCCTCCTCCTCAGGGGCGGGCGGGAAGATGTGGCGGTCGTCGACGTAGGGCTTCAGCTCGGGCATCTCGAGCAGCTCGGGCGGCTCGCCCAGCTCGCGCGGGTCGCTGATCTCGCCGTGCAGCATCGAGGCGGCGGCCACTGCCGGCGAGCAGAGGTAGACCTGGTCCTCGGGCGTGCCCGAGCGGCCGGGGAAGTTGCGGTTGAAGGTGCGTAGCGAGTTGGCGTCGGACGGCGGGGCCTGGCCCATGCCCACGCACGGCCCGCAGACCGGCTCGAGCATGCGGATGCCGCCCTCCACGAGCTGGCGGTAGACGCCCGACTCGGCGATCGCCACGAGGATCTGACGCGAGCCGGGCGTGGCCGTGGCCGTGACGCGCTCGTGCACTTGGCGGCCGTCGCCCCCGGCGAGCACCGCGCCGGGCAGTGCCAGGTCGACGTAGGCGGAGTTGACCGAGGAGCCGATGCAGACCTGCTCGATCGGCGTGCCCGCGATCTCCTCGACCGGCACCACGTTGTCCGGGTTCTGGGGCTTGGCCACAAGCGGGACGAGCTCGTCCAGGTCGATCTCCACGCGGTCGTCGTACTCGCAGCCCTCGTCGGGCTTCAGCTCGGCGAAGTCGCCCTCGCGCTGCTGGCGGCGGAGCCACTCGCGCGTGTTGTCGTCGGGCGGGAAGACCGCGCTGGTGGCACCGAGCTCGGCGATCATGTTGGCGATCGTGCCCCGCTCCGGGACGCTCAGGTCCGCCGTGCCGGGTCCGGTGAACTCGAACACCTTGTTCTTGCCGCCGCTCACGGTGAGGCGGCGGAGCAGCTCGAGGATGACGTCCTTGGCCTGGACCCACGGCCGCGGCAGCTTGCCCGCCAGGTGGACCTCGACCACCTCGGGGCAGGCGATCTCGTAGGGGTGGCCCGCCATGGCCACGGCGACGTCGAGGCCGCCGGCGCCAATGGCGATCATGCCGAGCGCGCCGCTCGTGGTGGTGTGGGAGTCGGCGCCCACGAGGATGCCGCCGGGCCGGGCGTAGCGCTCGATGTGGACGTAGTGGCAGATGCCGTTGCCGGGGCGCGAGTAGTCGATCCCGTACTTCCGGCACAGCGCCTGCAGCATCCGGTGGTCGTCGGGGTTCTTGAAGTCGAGCTGGATGACGTTGTGGTCCACATACTGGACCGCCCGCTCGACCTTGACCCGCGGCACCTCGAGCTGCTCGAACTGCATCAGCGCCATCGTGCCGGTGGCGTCCTGAAGGAGCGTCTGGTCGATCCTCAGGGAGATGGCCTCGCCGGCGGTGAGGTCGCCGTCCGTGAGGTGGTCCTTGAGGATCTGGCGGGTGAGGTTGTCGGGCACTGGTTGGTTTGTACCGGACGGCTCGTGGCGCCGACGCATACGACTGCAATAAAGGGCGGCCCGACCCGCTGTTAGGCGGCAACCACCTCCCGCCCCAGCCCGTCGTTCGCCGGCGCAACCGCAGCGGCCGAAGCGCGCCGCCCCGGCACGAGCAGAGCCACGAGCGCCCCGACAGCCAGCACCGCCGAGCCGACCCACACGGCCGGAATCAGGCCGTCGACGTAGGCCGCCGGCGACTCGAACCCACCGGAGGACATGAACACCGACGCCAGCACCGCCACCCCGAGCACGCCGCCCACCTCGCGGATCGTGTTCGTGGCGCCCGACGCCTGGCCGGCCTCCTCCGGGCGGACCGAAGACAGCACCGCGTTCGCGGCGGGCGCGAACACAAGCGCCATCCCCGTCCCGGCCATCACGAACGCCGGCACGATCGCCCCGTACGCCACGTCCGGCTCGCTCACCACGGCGAGCCACGCGAGCGCCACGGCCTGCAGCGCCAGCCCTGCCGCCATCAGCGGCCGGCTGCCGATCCGGTCGGACAGGATCCCCGCGATCGGGGCCACGAAGATCGGCATCGCCGTCCAGGGCAGCGTGCGGATGCCCGCCTCGAGCGGCGAGTAGCCCTGGGCCACCTGGAAGAACTGCGCCAGCAGGAAGATCGAGCCGAAGGCGCCGAAGAACATCGCCAGCGACACGCCGTTCGTGGCCGCGAAGCCGCGGTTGCGGAAGAAGCGCATCGGCAGCATCGGCGCCGGGGCGCGGCTCTCCCATGCCACGAACGCGGCGAGAAGCAAGACGCCGGCGCCGATCGACGCGATCACCGTCGTGCTGGTCCAGCCGAGCGCCTGCGCCCGGACGATCCCGAACACGACGCCGAGCAGCCCCGTGCTGGCGAGCGCCAGCCCACGCACGTCGAGCCCCGCCGCGCCCCCGCGGCTCTCAGTCAGGATCGACAGCGCCGCCGGCGCGAGCGCGATCCCGATCGGCACGTTCAGCCAGAAGATCCACTGCCAGGAGAAGCCCTCCACGACCGCGCCGCCCACCACCGGGCCGAGCGCCACGCCGAGCCCCGACACACCCGACCAAATCCCCAGCGCGAGGCCGCGCCGGTCCTCGCTGAACGCCTCGCTGAGAAGTGTCAGCGATAGCGGGGCAATCACCGCAGCACCGAGTCCCTGCAGCGCTCGCGCGGCGATCAGGGCGTCGGTGCTCGGCGCCAGAGCGGCCGCAGCGGACGAGACGGTGAAGATGCCGATTCCGGCCGCGAACACCGCGCGTCGGCCGAGCCGGTCGCCGAGCGCCGCCGCTGTCAG
>JBKGUS010000114.1:0-7693 GCA_046462295.1 Thermoleophilaceae bacterium
GGCGCGGTCGCCGAGGGCGAGCGACGCCGCGGAGGCGAGCGAGCGCCACGGGTAGACGGCGGGGTTGTCGCCGCCCAGCTCGTTCATCAGGCCACCGGCCTCGAGCAGGTCCTCGAGTGCGGTCGCGGGCGAGAGTTGGAGCAACCGCACGTGGCCGCGGACGCCGACGAAGCGGTAGTCCCTGGGGTCGTCTCCGGACGTGCCCTTCTCGTTCATCAGGCCCTGGAGCTCGCGCCCCGCCTGGTCGAGCTCGCCCCGCTCGATCATGCACTCGGCCTGCACGGCCACCGCCGCTCCAAGCGAGTGCCGCCAGCCGTAGGCGCGCGCCTCGAGGGCGTTGACGGCGTCGGCCGCGGCCTCCGGGATGCGGCCGCGCCGGAGGATTGCGAGGGAACGGAAGTGGCAGGCGGTGGCGAAGCCGAGCACGGAGCCGCGGCGCTGGGCGTCGTCGACCGCGGTGGCGGCGGCCAGTTCGGCGGTCTGGAGGTCCTCGGCCACCGTCAGCGCGAAGACCGCGAGGTAGAAGCCGATCCCGTCGCTCGTCTCGTCACGTAGCAGCGCCCCGCCGCCGAGGGCGCGCGTGGCGAGTTCGTGGACCTCTGCCGCCGAGGTCCCGCGCAGGGCGCGCGCGGCCGCGGTGCGAGCGAGGATCAGGCGGCCGGCTACGGTCGACTCGAGGGCGGCGTCCTCCACCGCGGCGGGAGGCGGCCCGAAATCGTCGGCGGGGACAGCGCCGGTGGCCATGACGTAGGCGGCCTCGAGGCTGGCGCGGAGGGAGTCGTCGGTGCCGTCCACGTCCTCGATCCCGCGCTCGAGCGTCCTGGCGGCGTCGTCCCAGCGGGCGTGGTTGAGCAGCAGGCGCCCGGTATCGAGCGCAGCCGCGGCCCGGCCGGTCGGCTCGCCGATCAGCTGGAGTGCGTCCGTGAGGCGCTCGATTGCGATGGGGTCGCCGGCCGCTCCCTCGGCCCGCCCGAGCGCGAGCAGCACGTCGGCGCGGCGCTCCGGTGGAGGCGGCTCCTGAAGCGCCCGCCGCAGCAGCCGGATGGCCGAGTCGGGTGCGCCGCCGGCGAGCGCGCGCTTGCCGGCCTCGAGGAGGACCTCGACGGCGCGCGGGTCGTTGTCGGGGCGCCCGGCGAGCAGGTGGGGCGCCACGCGCTCCATCGAGGCGCCCTCGTCCATCATCATCTCGGCCGCGCGGCGATGCGCCTCGGCGCGCTCGAACTCGGGGCGGTCCGCGTCCATGGCGAAGCGCACGACGGGATGTACGAACGACAGGCCCGGTTCGCGGCGGAGGACGCCGGCGCCCATTAGGGCGTCGGCGAGCTGGATGGCGCGCTCGACGGGGAGGTTGGCGAGCGGCGCGGCATGGCGGAGCTCTGCGCCGTCGCCCAGGACGGCGACGGCCCGCGCGAGCTCGACCGCCCCATCCCCCAGGCGGCGCAGGCGGACCAGGACGGTGGCCGCGAGGGACTCAGGAGCGAGCTCGTGCACGACCGCCGCATTGGCGTCCTGCGGCTCCACCTCGCGCATGGCGAGCTCCACCGCGAGCTCGGCGAGCAGGAACGGGTTGCCGCCCGTCGCCTCGTGGCAGGCCTGCGCGAAGGCCGGCTCGGTGCCGGGAAGCACCGATTCGCGGAGGCCTCGCGCGACGGCCTCCTCGCTGAGCGGCTCGAGACGCACGATGGTGGTGGCCGGATGGGCGTGGAGCTCGTCGAGCAGCGGGTCCGGCTCGGGCGGATGGCCTCCCGCCACCGCGAGGACCGCGGTGATCGGAAGCTCCTGGATGCGCTGTGCGAGGTAGACGAGGAACCGCAGGGTGGGCGGGTCGCACCAGTGGACGTCGTCGATGCTCAGGACGAGCGGGCGCTCCTCGGCGAGGTTCGCGCTCAGCCAGTAGAGGCCGTGCAGCGAGGCGGAGAGGCCCTCCGGCACCGGCGTCCCCTCGAGCACGAGCGGGGCGGCGAGCCAGGCCGAGCCGGCGAGGAAGCGCTCACGCTCTGTGTCGTCGAAGCGGCTGACCGGTTTCTCGAAGAGCTGCAGCGCGACGCCGAACGGGAGGTCGCGCTCCAGGTCCCGCCCGCTGGCGCCGAGGACGCGGGCGCCGCGGCCGGCCGCAAGGGCCGCCGCCTCGGCGAGCAGGCGCGTCTTGCCGAGGCCGGTCGCGGCCTCCACGAGAACGATGCCGCCCCGTCCCGTGGCGGAATCGCGCAGCGCGACGTCCAGAGCACGGAGCTCCGCTTCCCGCTCCAGCAACGCACCCGTGAGTTCGTTCTGCGGTGAACTTCCTGTCACCCGACCGATCAATTCACGAACCCCATCGCCTGAAACGCCGATGCGGACCGGAACTTGCGGACTGACATGACGGGGGGGCGCATGGCCGAGCCATGCCTGTTTTTGACCAGTCTTCAAGCGTCTCAACCCGGAGCGACGACCGACGCTCCTTTGAACCAGCCTATTCAGGTTCTGCGGATGCGCAAGTCCGGGCCTGCCTCGCGCGTTGTGCGAGTCAGCGCTTGAGGGTGAGCTCGGAGGTCGCCCAGAGCGATCGCCCGGCGCGGTCGGTGAAGCTGAGGCGCAGCTCGAGCGGGAGCCTCTGACGGCGCCGGGCGAGCCGCCGCGCCTTCTTCGTGACGGTCGCCCGGACACGGTGGCGGCCGGCCTCGGCGACCTCGCGCCTGCCCTTGAGGGCGCGAACCCAGCGGCGCCGGCCCCCCTGCCGTATGCGCGCGCGGGCGCTGACCTCGACGGAGCCGGCGGTCAGGGCGTCGAAGCTGCTGAACAGGATGGTGCGCCTCCGTGCAAGCGTGCGGAGGCGCAGCTTGGCGAGCGCCCTGCGGATCTGAACGAGCTCCTTGGCGAGGGCGGTGGCCTGCTTCACGGCGGCCGGAATGACGAGACCCGGCTTCAGGACCTGCCAGGCGTGGTGGGCGGGAGTGGGGTCGGCGTTACCGGCGGCGTCAACGGCCGTGACGTCGAACGTGTGTGGGCCGAGACTCAGCCCCGAGTAGGCCTGGGGCGACTGGCAGGGCTGCCAGGGGCCGCCGTCCAGGCGGCACGAGAGACCGGTGGCGCCGGCGGCGGAGAACAGGAAGACGGCGGTGGCCGCGGTGGTGTCCCCCGGCCGGCCGGTGATCTCGGTCTGAGGCGGAGTGGTGTCGATCGCGAAGCTCCAAGCCGCGGGTGAGGTGTCGAAGTTGCCGACCGCATCGACCGCCCTGACCTCAACGACGTATTCGCCGTCGGCGAGCTTTCCAGGCGCATACGGCAGTCCACATGGCGCAAAGACCGGCGCGGCTTCCCCCACGCCGTGATGGCGGCACTCGAAGCTCCCACCTTCCGTGGCAGTGAAGGCGAACTCGGGCGCGGAGTCGTTGGATAGGGCGGCCGGGCCGGAGGCGATCATGGTGTCCGGGGCGGTGGTGTCGACGGAGAAGGACCGGACATCCATCGTCGGCTCGGGGACGCCGCCCGCGTACAGCGCCCTGACCTCGAAGGTGTAGGTCCCGTCAGGAAGCGGGCCGAACCCCACGCCAGAGTCGCAGTCTGCGAACTCGGTCCGATCGACCAGGCGGCACTTGAAGCTTGCGGTCTCCGGGTCGCTGAACTCGAACACGGGCATCGCGTCGTTGGAGGGCCCGTCAGGACCTGCCGTGATCGTCACCTGCGCAGCCGCATTCGCCACCGGCGCAACCAGGCAGGCCGAGACGGCCGCAACAGCAGCGCGCGACAGGATGCGAGAACAGGACGTCACAGGGCCCCCCAACGCGTGAGGTACCCCGTTTGGGCGCCAGGCAGTCCAGGTTGGCCCTCGTCCCTTCGCCCCCCATCACGGGGCCAGGGTCTAGGCCGCCTCGTCCAGGTCGATGATCACGGCGACCTTCGGCTCGTGCCAGAGGCACCGGATGCCGCCATCCTCGTGCGGCAGGACTTCGTCAGGCTGCGGAAGCGAGTTCTCGCTGAGCAGGCGGCGCATCGCCGCTTCTGCGTCGTCGCGGGTGGGAGGCGGGGCGGTCATGCAGGAAGCCTCGCCACCGGCGGCAGACGGTGGCCTTGCAAGCGTTACAACCTCGCGACGGATCGGCACCTTTCATTCTGAGCCGGAGGACGCCGGCACGGGCGCTCCGACGCCGGTCAGCCCGTCGGCGTCACTCGATACGCGTCGAACACCGAGTCGATGTTCCGCAGCCGGGTGATGCAGGTCTTCAGCGCCTGCGTGTCCCCCACCTCGACGACGAACCGGTTCTTCACCATCGGGTGCACCACCGTGCAGCGCGCCTCCAGGATGTTGATCCCGGTCTCTGCGAACGTGCGCGACAGGTCCTCGAGCAGGCGGTGGCGGTCCCATCCGTCGATCTGCAGCTCCACGCGGAACGGCGCCGAGGTGTCGCCCTCCCACGCCACCTTCGTGAAGCGCTCCGGGTTCTTCATCAGGGCCTGGGCGTTTGGGCAGTTGTCGTGGTGGATCGTGATCCCCTTGCCGAGCGAGATGTAGCCCACGATCGGGTCGCCCGGCACCGGCCGGCAGCACTTGGCGAGGCGCAGCATCACGTCATCCACGCCCTCGACCTTGATTCCGAATGTCGACGACGCGGCGGTCTTCTTCGGCGTCTCCTTGCGCTCCAGCAGCTCCGACGCGGGCGAGGCCGGCTCCACCGCCGCCTCGCCCTCCTTGAGGCGCGCCATCAGCTTCGAGGTGATGGTCTTCGGCGAGATCTTCGCCTGGCCCAGGGCGATGTAGAACTCCTCGCCCTTCTTGAAGCCCATCTCGCGGATCACGTCCGCAAGCAGCGGTGAGCCCGCCAACTTCTGCGGCGGCAGCCCGGCGCGCTTCATGTTCTCGTGCAGGATCTCGCGGCCCGTGCGCTCCGAGTCCTCGCGCCGCTCGCGCTTGAACCAGGCACGGATCTTCGACTGCGCCCGGGTCGTCTTGGCGAGGGCAAGCCAGTCGCGCGACGGCCCACGCTCCTTCTTCGAGGTCAGCACTTCGCAGATGTCGCCCGACTCGAGCTCGTAGTGCAACGGAACGATCTTGCCGTTGACCTTCGCCCCCACGCAGCGGTGGCCGACGTCGGTGTGGATCGAGTAGGCGAAGTCGAGCGGCGTGGCGCCCGCGGCGAGCGACTTGACCTCGCCCTTGGGCGTGAAGACGAACACCTCGTCCTCGAAAAGGTCGGCCTTCAGGGTGGCCGCGAACTCCTGCGGGTCCTTGGTCTCGTCCTGCCAGTCGAGCAGGTGCCGGAGCCACTCGACCTTCTGCTCGACCGGCTTGCCGCCGTCCTCCTTGTAGATCCAGTGCGCCGCCACGCCGAACTCGGCCGTGCGGTGCATCTCGAGCGTGCGGATCTGGATCTCGAGCGGCCGGCCCTCTGGCCCGATCACCGTGGTGTGAAGGGCCTGGTACATGTTGAACTTGGGCATCGCGACCCAGTCCTTGAAGCGCCCCGGCAGCGGCTTCCAGAGCGAGTGGATGACGCCGATGGCGCCGTAGCAGTCCTTCACCGAGTCGACGATCACCCGCATGGCGGTGAGGTCGTAGATCTCGTTGAACTCGCGCCCCTTCTTCGTCATCTTCGAGTAGATCGAGTAGAAGTGCTTGGCGCGGCCCGAGATGTCGGCCTCGATCCCGACCGCCCCGAGCTCCTTCCCCAGGTACTCGCCGGCGCGCGACACATAGGCCTCGCGGTCGTCGCGCTGCTGCGAGACGAGCTGCTTGATCTCGTTGTACTTGCGCGGGTGGAGCGTTGCGAAGGCGAGGTCCTCGAGCTCCCACTTGATCGCGTGGATGCCAAGCCGGTGCGCGAGCGGGGCGAAGATCTCGAGCGTCTCCTTCGCCTTCTCCTGCTGCTTGTGCTTCGGCATCGAGCCGATCGTGCGCATGTTGTGCAGCCGGTCGCCGAGCTTGATCAGGATGACCCGGATGTCCTGGGCCATCGCGACAAGCATCTTTCGGTAGTTCTCGGCCTGGCGGTCGTCGCGGCTCTGGAAGGTGACGCCCGACAGCTTCGTCACGCCGTCGACGAGCGCGCCGATCTCCTCGCCGAACTCCGACTTCACCTCGTCGAGCGAGGCGCTGGTGTCCTCGACGGTGTCGTGCAGCAGCGCGGCGCACAGCGTGGCCGTGTCGAGCCGCATGCCGGCGCAGATCTTGGCCACGCCGATCGGGTGCACGATGAAATGCTCGCCGCTGGCGCGGCGCTGGTCCGCGTGGCGGTCGCAGGCGAACACGAACGACTTCTCGACGAGGTCGCGGTCGATCCGCTCGGCCGCCTCGTCGGCGTGCTCCTCGACGACGGCGAACAGGTCGCCGAGCAGGACGCGCTGGTCCTCGGTCAGCCTGGTCTTCGGGCCGGCCGGGGCGTGGCCCGTGTGCTCGTCGACCGGATGGCGCTCAAAGTCGCGCCCGTCCGCGGAAGCGCCGTCGCGCCGCGCCTTCCGCTTGACCGCGGTGCGGCGCTTGGCGGCCGCGGAGGACTTGCCGTCGCTCGCCGGCTTGGCAGGCTTCTCCGTGGCCTCGGCGGCCGTGGTGGTCCCCGTCTTCTCGCTGGTGCGGGGGAGCTTCGGCATAGGTTCGAGTTTAGACGCGCTGCTCGATGGCCCTGCCGGACGGGTCACGTGCTGTCGGCTGCCTGCGCGACGGCCTGGAGGCGTTCGAGGGCCCGTGTCGCGAGCCGTACGGCGTGCGTCACCGAGATGTCGAGCCGGTCGGCGATCTCGCGATAGGTGAGGTCGTCGACGAGGCGCAGCACCAGTGTCTCGCGCTCGCGCGGGTGGAGAGCGCGCCAGGCCCGGTCGATCACGGAGCGGTCCTCGACGAGCTCGAAGCCGGCGTCGTCCTCGCCGAGGCGGTCGGCGTAGCTGAGCCGCGGGCCTTCCCTGCCGCCCCCACGGTGGTCGAGCGAGCCGACCTCGAGCGCGCTGCCCGCCTGGAGAGCGTCCAGCACCTGGGCCGGCGTCAGCTCGAGGATGGCCGCGATCTCTGCGGTGCGGGTGGCGCCGCTGCTGCGCTGACCGAGGCGCGCGGCCGTGCGCAGGACGGCCAGGATGCGGGCGTGCAGGGCGCGTGGGACGTGAAGCAGCGCGCCCGTGTCGCGGAGGTGGTGGCGGAGCTCTCCGTCGGCCATCCTCTCGGCATATCGGCGGACGCGCCGGATCCCGTGATGGACGTTCGTCGTATGGACGCTTGTTGCCGGCCGGACTGGACGCATGTCCGTTTTGCAAACGCGCGTCCAGACGCATGTGGGGTCGTGCGATGCGAGGCAACGGCACACATAGGACGGGATTCAGGACGAGGCTCGGGCGGTTCGCCGCGATGGCGGCCGTAATGGCGGGGGCCGTGGCTGCTCTGCCGGCGACGGCGAGCGCCGTGGTGGTGGAGCGCGCTCCCTCCTGCGACCCGCAGCCGACCACCAAGCCCTTCGCCCAGTGGGGCGACAAGCGTGACTACGTGCTCGCCCCCGGGCGGCTCGTTCGAGGACGGGGCCCCCGGCTGGCAGCTGAACGGCGCCTCCGTGGTGCCGGGCAACGAGAGCTTCCAGGTCGGTGACCGGTCGCACACGAAGGCGCTCCAGCTGAACGGCCGGCGGCACCGCGACGTCGCCCCAGATCTGCGTCGGCCTCGAGCACCCGACGATCCGGCTCCTCACGCGCAACAACCGGCTGCTCCTCGGCCCTGTCGGTTGAGGTGATCGTGCAC
>JBKGUS010000115.1:0-14920 GCA_046462295.1 Thermoleophilaceae bacterium
GTCAGGCCACACGGCCGACAGCGTGAAAGAGAGTCAGCTCGCCGCCGGTCGCGGAGCCTTCACCTCGCGTCGGACGTCGCCGACGAGCTAGATCGAAACAGCAAGCGTGATCGCGAGCGTGTTCGCGACCGAGCGGCAGACGCTCGCTCCGGACGAGACGCGACAGTCCTCCCAGGCTCCAACGTCGCTCCCGCATCCATGGAAAAGGAGGTGCCTTGTCGCGGGGGCACAGACTCTCGCATCCACACGTGAAAGTAAGAAGTCGAATCGCGCAACCGCGCGTGCCGAGGGCTGCGCGCTGTGGACTGGGTAAGGGCATGGCTCGTGGTCGGGAGGTCGCCGGGCTAACCGCCGGCTACGCGCTCGACGAGATCCTTCCGATCGCGCTCGGGAGAGTTCTAGTGGCGCTCGCCGCGCTCGTGATTATTGGGATCACTCCCCGATGCCGAGGCTGGAACTTGCGCGTGCCCTGCCCCTTGTTCTTCGTTGTCGGCTTTGAGACCGCACGCGCGCACCCAGTCTTCGCGCTGGCGGTCGGGACGTCCTACGTGCCTGACTCTCGGGCTCTGGGAGCTCATCCGCCGCAAGACTGAGACCGCATTCGAATGCTCCGAAGGAAGCTGCGGTTCGCAATGAGCGAGGTCCGAGCTTGGTGAGCCTTGTAGTCCCTCGCCGGCGGGCGTCACCGGCGGTGGGTCGGGAGGGCACCGCGTTGATGATCTCGGGCGTTGTCGATGTCTTTGAGGCGCTCGACCCGGCTGTTCGCCCGAGGCGTGCTCGGCCGCGCCCCCTGTATTGACTCGTAGCGTGTGGAGTCGGAAACTGGCACTGTCATGCCCGACCCTGGCGGCGCCCATAAGTCAGGAAGCGCTGAGAAACGGGGCAACTCACAGCCTGTCGATCCACGCCTACCTCAACCGTCCGAGCTCGTGGCGCATGCCGAGCAGCTGGAAGTGTATGGGGACTCCGGGCCAGACCCAGAGAATCTCCAAAGGGCGCTCGATGTCCACATAGACGCGAGTGCGGCGGAGCAGGAGCGTGGAGCGAACCTCAACACGCGCGCGGCCACGGTTGCGGCCGTGACCGGAATCGTGGTCGCCCTGACCAGCGCTATCGCCAAGCCTCTCTTCGAGACGAAGCAGTGGACGGACGTGACGAAGATAATCAGCCTCGCTCTCTTCGTAGCAGCCCTCTTCTTGGTGGCAACCGCAATGGGGATGGTCGTCTGGGGAGTGCTTCGACCAAAGCGTGGCACCACCGCTAAGAACTTCCTCTCAGAGACGCTGATCTACTTAGCTGACCGAGACCCTACGAAGGTGGTCAACGCAGACAAAGATCGACTCAATCTGGTCTTCTTGCATTGCTGCATGCGCACACTGCCGGCATGGCATCTGCGCAACCGGCGGAAGGCGGTCTGGCTGCGCCGCTCATGGGTGCTTCTCGGCACGGGGACGATCCTGCTTGCGAGCTTGGCGGTCCTTGTCCTCGCGCGGGAGGCCGAAATCATCACACCCAAAGAAGGTGGTCCAGCGGAAGACCTGACGTGGTGGCAGCCCCTTGCGTACATAGCACTGCTTTCCGTCAGTACATGGATCGTCGTCAAGGCAGATCTCCTGCGCGCCCGCACGCCGGAGGACCAGCGCGCGCACCTCGATACCGATTCAATTCGCGATGACCAGATCAACAGCGAGCGGGCGCGCGCGCAGGAAATCGACAACATCGTGGCCCAGTTGTGCGACCCACTAAGAGCCGCGAGTAGGACCGGCGACGACGACCAAGATGTCACCACCGGCCGGCTTGGAGCGCTCGAGGATCTAGCCGACCGCCTCGAGGCCAAGATTGACGTTCTTCTTAGGGCGCGGCGGCCTAGCCAAGCCGATGGCCCGGCCGGTGAGGCCCCAACGCCGAATCCGCCCCGAAGCGACAAACCGGTCGCCGATCCCTGATCGGCTAGCGACGCCTGCGTCGCGCTCTTGCGCCCGCCACCGGTGAAGGCGCGACCAAGCTTCCGCTTGGCTTGCAGCAGGCAGCACGGGGGGCGGGCTCGCTATCGACATGGACGATGACCGGAAGCGCTCAAGTGTCCTCCAAAACGGGCAACTCCATCACTCAGGTGGCCGGCGGCTATCGCAGGAATACGGACGCCCGCAAGGCCGCCGGCTGGCGTCGCACGGAAGGCATCCAGGCCTGCAGTCCAACTGTAGACGCCTCCCGATCGGGGTAATGAAAACTCAGAGGAGCCAAAGAGGAGGCCGGCATGAGCACCGAGACGACCACACGCGCGCAGATCCGTCAGGCCACCTTGGCGGAGCTCGTGCTCCGCGCCGCCGGCGAGCACGAAGGTGTGGCGGTTCGCTTCAAGCCCGACGGGCAGTGGGTCGACGTCTCCTACGCCGGGTGCGGGAGATCGCCCGTGAGATCGCCAAGGGCCTCATGGCGCTCGGCGTCGAGGCGGGCGACCGCATCGCGATCCTGTCCAACACCCGACTTTCAGGACGCCGGCCGCGCCGACCTCTACAGCCAGGTTCACCGCCAGGGTGGCGCCCGCCACGTCGCGGCGGTCCTCGGCTTGCCCTTCACTCCTCCGCGTCTTGACCGCCGCCTGAGCTGGACCGAAGAACGGATACGCACCGAACTACGGAGCAACCTGAACGGCAAAGACACATGGCCGACCTGCAAGCAATTCGCCGCCGACGGACACCCGGCTCTGCGACACGCCGTCAGGGAGTTCGGCGGCGCTGAGCGTTGGGCGAGCGAACTCGGCGTGCGGCTCCCCAGGCATCAGCGAGCCCGGCCTAAGTGGAGCTACCTACGCTTGAAAGAGGAGCTCACGGCCTTCACGCGCGACCGGCGCGACTGGCCCGCCGTCGCCGACTTCGAAGCGGCCGGCCGAATGACCCTCTACCACGCCATCATGCGAAGCGGATCCCGCGCACAGCTCGCGGCGGACCTTGGCCTCCAGCTCCCAGCCGGCCTCGCCCGAATCCGCTCCCCAGCCCGTTGGACGGACGAGGCGATAGAAGCCGCCCTCGACCAGCTCCTCGAAGGGCGCACCTCGTGGCCGAGCTGGACGGACTTCAGAGAGGCCGGCCTCACCCATCTCTACGCCGTCCTTCTCCAGCCCGGGGCGAGAGAGTGGTGGGCCCGGCAGTACGGCATCAAGCCACCGCGACGGCGAAGCAGACACGCGACCTGAGCGGTCTCGCCGGCCCTCGAGCAAGGCTGGGCCGACTTCGTAGCTGCGGACACCATCGTGGCCGCGGTAGATGTCGTTGATTCCAACCTAATCGGCAGCAGGGTCGGGGTGCAACTCGATCTCTCGTCGAAAGCGTCGAACAGAGAAGCGTCGTTCTGGAGCCAGCGCTGGTACATGCCTCGGATCGTTTCGATGTTCTCCTGCGACATCGCCTACTCCCGCAGCCCGGCGGCTTCGAGGGCTTCGTCCTCGGTCCCGTAGACGCGCCACCAGATGCATTTCCCGTCTCGCGCCTTGCCAAGTTGCCAGACCGCCTCCTCGAACGGGGTCTCGCTATCCGCGCCATGCCCAAGGAAGCGAACCGCGGCGAGCGTCATGTCTCCAAGGTCCCGCACTTCAAAGACCTCGACGGCGAAGTCGGGGAGAACGTCGAGCAGGTCCGCCCACCACTGGCGGATCCCAGCGTGGCCTGGATAGACGCCCTCCACTGCCGCCTGCCGCGGGACCGCCTCCACGTCCGGGTCCATCAGTTCCAGAAAGGCATCGAGATCGCGTCGGTTGATCGCGTCATACACCTGATACGTCAGCTCCACGTTCCCCTGCGACATCGCCTACTCCCGCAGCCCCACAGCTTCGAGAGCTTCCTCCCTGTTGAGGAAGCCCTGCCCTCGTGCGATCTTGCCCCCGCGCATCTGCAGCACCGCGAAGGTGGTCCATTCAACTGGCACACCGCTGGCCTGCCCACGGCCGCGCGAGGCCCATTCGCAGAGGATGACGTCACCGCTCGTCGTGAAGCTGTGCGGCTCGAAACGAACCCCCGCGACCCCGCGCCGGTTTGCCATCCACTCGCGGATGCCGTCGTGTCCACGGAAGCCTCGACCGGGCCTGTCCGGCACCTCCGGCGGCTCGTAGAGCTCGCAGCTCTCGTCGAACGCCGCGATCACGGCCTCGACGTCGCCGCGGTTGAAGGCGTCGAGCATGTGCCGCACGACCTCCACGTTCTCCTGCGACATGGCCTAGATCCGCAGCCCACGCGGCGTCAGAGGTTCAGTACCACTTGCCCCGCGCGAAACCGCCGAAGGCGATGAGTCCAACCAAGACGATGATCAGCCCAAGCCAAAAGCTCCAGACGATCATTAGGACGATCCCAACG
This sequence comes from Thermoleophilaceae bacterium, assembly GCA_046462295.1. Classification (GTDB taxonomy): domain Bacteria; phylum Actinomycetota; class Thermoleophilia; order Solirubrobacterales; family Thermoleophilaceae; genus JACVRW01. The sequence continues at coordinate 4,350 of JBKGUS010000115.1, forward strand.
ATCACGACGATCCCGCCAAGCGAGATCCCGGCGATTCCTCCTCGATCTTCCCGGTCAGCCATGCGTTTCTCCTCTCAGTGTGAATGCCGCCACGCGGCACCCATGAACACGGCACACGCGCGCGATCCTCTCCTGCGACACCGCCCGCCAAGTATCCCGGTCGATCTAGGCTCTGCCAATGGCGAGAGCCGAGCTGAGCCGCCGCGTCGAGAAGGTCGTCGGCTACCCGCCGCTGTCCGAGATGGGCGAACGCCAACGGCGAGAGTTCCCCGAGGCGCTGCTCGACACCGACAGCTTCGAGGACCCGCCCGGCAAGCGCGGGCGAAGTCGGCTGGCGCCGCGCCCCGGGACGATCCTGATCGCCACGGGTGTAGCTTCCGCGCATGGCTCTCGAGCCTCGCCACCCTCTGGAACCGGCGCTGCATGAGCAGCTGCGCTCCGCTTTCAATCGAGAGCTCCGGAACAAGGATTTCTTCGTCTGGATCGACGTCGAGCCGACTGGAACCGGACCGGAGTTCGCGTACGAGGACCTGGGCCGGATCGTGCGGAAGACCGAGGAATGGCTCGCGACGCTCAACCCCGACGCGATCGCAGACCCCGCTCGGCCACCAGAGCTGCGGTTTAGCAACCGTGTCGCCGACGTCAGCGTGCAGGCCATCCCCAGGAAGCGCGAGGTGCGCGACCGTCGCGCGGATGAGATCGTCGGCAACCCGCTACCGATCCTCGTCGGGTTCGAGTGAGCGGGCTACCGCTTGCCGCCGCGCAGGTGTCAGGCGGGGTGGAGTGGTGGGTGCCGGTCCTCGCTGCCTTCGTCGGACTGGTCGTAGGCTGGTTCGGTCGGCAGGCCACCATCGGGTCAGCGAAGATCGCGGCCGGCGCCGACGAGAAGCGGCTCGAACATGAGAAAGCCAAACACGCGGACGAACGGCGTGACAGGGCGGATGGCGACTTCCGGGCCGTGCAGGAGGCGATCGGCAAGCTTCGGCTCCAGTCGCCGATCGACCTTCGACAGCGACAGGCGGCGGAGGCCGAAGCGGCAGTCCTGCGCCTCGGCTGGAGCCTCGGCGGAGAGCTTGTCGTCGACCGCGCCACTTTCGACGAGCTGGTGACCTATCTCCGCGACGCGAAGACCGAGGGGGAGCTTGACCAGGCGGCCAAGTTGGGGGAAGCGTTCCTGTCGGAGCTCGTGCTTGGGCTTACTCGGTAGCGAGCGCGAATTCAGTCGCGGCCTGACCAGCTCGAAGCATTCGGACGGCAGCAGCGGCCGAACGTCACGCGAACGAGCTCGCCACGAGGATCAGGTCTGACGCGCGATCCGCGAGATATGTTGGTGGGTGAGAGGGGAGGTTGATTTGGAAATCGTCCTTATCCTGGTGATTGTGGCGGCTGTCGCAACGGTCGTCCTGATCGTGTGGGCAGTCGGGAAGCTCCGCAAGATCGACTAGGGCACGCGGAGCCCTTGCGTGCGAACAGGGCCTCGTGTGGGGCGGGCCCGTTGTCGTTCCCGGCTATCGCGCCGCCGCCAGCGCCGGCCGCTCGCGCGCCGCCCGGATCGCGTCCTCGGCGCCGATGCGCGGCTGGCCGTGTGGAGGTCGTCCAGCGCGCTCAGGATCAGGCGCGGCGGGACGGAGAGGGCGTCGAGCATGGGTGCGCAGTGTGGCAGGCTCAAGGAAGCGTGTTGCTCGTGCTGTGGGACATCGACGGGACGCTCGTGGACTCGGCCGGCCACGCGGGCTGGGCCTTCCAGGAGGCCTTCCAGGCCGTCGTCGGGCGCGAGCCCGAGCCGGTGGAGTTCGCCGGACGCACCGACCACGAGATCGCGCTGGCGATGCTGCGCGGCGAGCGCGACCGGCTGCCGCGGATGCTCGAGGAGCTGGCCGGGGCGCTCGAGGCGCGCAAGGAAGCCATGCGCGCGGATGGCTATGCATACCCGGGCGTCCCCGCGGTGCTCGAGGCCCTCCACGAGCGCGACGACGTCGTCCAGTCTCTGCTGACCGGCAACATCCAGGCCAACGCGGCGGTCAAGGTGAGCGCCTTCGGGCTCGAGCGCTGGCTCGACTTCGAGGTCGGCGGCTACGGCTCCGACCCGCACGAGCGGCGCTCCGACCTGGTCGCCGTGGCGCGCGGACGCGCGACCGCGAAGTACGGCGAGCCGACCGGCGCCGTCCTGGTGGGCGACACGCCGCTCGACGTGCGCGCAGCTCAGGAGGCGGGCGCGCGGGCGGTGGCGGTGGCGACCGGCTTCGCCGACCGCGAGGCGCTGCGCGCCTCCGGCCCCGACGCCTTCCTCGAGGACCTCGTCGACACCGCCGCCGCGGTGGCCGCGATCACTGCCTCCACTTGACGCTGCAGGCTCGCCGGAGCCGGCCGGCAAGGGACTCGTTTGGGCGTGCGACCCCGCCCCCTGGCGTTGCCCCCAAGTACCGGGCCACGCCGAGGGCACCCCGGCGATGCCCTTCTGCCCACGACCGGACTTGTGGCCGAAACGACGCGCGCGGGGCGCGCCTCCGGCCCTGGCCGCTGAACACCGAGAGCAGCTGGGCCGCCTCCTTGGCGATCACCAACGCCTTTCTTACGCAACGGCCGCCAGTGTCGTGTCCTGCGGCGCAGCCTCGCGCGCATCGTTCCGGTCCGAAGGGGTGGTCACCCATAAGAGTGCGGACACACCGCGGACGGGCTCGATCCGCGCGCGCATCCCGATCACCGGCCGGTCCGGCGTGTCAGATCCTGCGCCGATCGCCATCGCGGTCGGCGAGGGGGCGGTCTGGGTGCTGAACGGAAACGCACCGAGCGTCACGCGCATCGACCCGAAGCTCGCGGCGGTGAGGGCGACTAGCCCGCTCGGCGTGGGCAGCAACCCGAGCGCGATCGCTACCGGAGCGGGCGCCGTCTGGGTCGCTATGAGCGGCGAGGGCGCCATCGCGCGAGTCGATCCGAGAAGCGGAGCCGTTCGAACGATTCCGGTCAGTGGCACTCCGACTGGCGTGGTCGTGGGGTCGGGACGGGTTTGGGTATCCGCCCAGCCCGGGTTCAGAGCCGGGCTCATCGATCGAGGACGCGTGGTTCGGGTGCCGGGGGCGGTCGAGGAGCCGTTCTGCACGCCGGTCGAGTACGCCGGGGAGGCGGCTCCGCGGTTCTTGATTGTGTCCGATTTCCGCTCCAGCTGCCCAGGAGCAGCCTGCAGCCGCAGCAGTTCACCGACGCCGTCCGCTTCGTGCTCGCTCAGCGCGACTTCAGAGCGGGGAGCTACACGGTCGGGTATCAGTCCTGTGACGACTCGAGCGTTCGCGTAGGGGAGCGAAGCCCCACCCCGTGGACGCCCGCGACCTGCCGCCGGAATGCCCGCGCGTATGCGAATGCGTCCGGCGTGGTCGGCGTCATCGGCCCGTTCGCCTCGGACTGTGCGGGGTTCGTGATCCCGATCCTGGGCCGCGCTCGCGACGGCCCGCTCGCGACGATCAGCGGGTCCGCGACCGCCGTCGGCCTCACGCGCGGCGGCCCCGGCGCCCGCCCGGACGAGCCGCAGGTGCACTATCCGAGCGGAGTGCGGAACTTCGTTCGCGTGGTGGCCAACGACAACGTCCAGGGCGCCGCCGCCGTCGTGATGGCGAAGCGGTTGGGCGTGACGAAGCTGTTTGTGCTGGACGACGAGGAGCCATACGGGATCGGGGTCGCCGAGACCGTTCGACGGACGGCGAAGAAGCTGGGAGTCGAAGTCGCCGGGTCCGGGAGCTGGGACTTTCGCGACCGCGGCTACCGGCCGCTGGCGAGGCGGATCGAGCGGTCGGGCGCCGACGGCGTCTTCCTCGGCGGGTATTCGTTCCTGAACGGAGACAGGCTCCTGCGCGACCTGCGCGCTGTCCTGGGACGGCGCGTTCGCGTCCTGGCACCTGACGGCTTCAGCGAGTTCCGCGCGGTCGTCGGGGAGGCAGGTGCGGCGGCCGAGGGACTCGTGGCCAGCGTCGCGACCCTGCCGCCCGACCGGCTTCCTCCCTCGGGGCGACCGTTCTTCGAGGCCTTCCAGAAGGCGATCGGGGGGCCGGTGGACCCGTACTCGCCCACCACCGCCCAGGCGGCCGAGGTGCTGCTCGACGCCATCGCCGCCTCCGACGGAACGCGCGCCTCGGTGACCGACCAGCTGCTGAAGGTGCGGGTGGAGGACGGCATCTTCGGCAGCTTCGAGTTCGACGCGAACGGTGACAGGACCTCCGCCGGGGTGACGATGTATCGCATCGAGAAGGGCAAGCCGCGCGTGCTTGCCGTGATCACGCCGCCCTAGCTCGCGCGCCGCCGGCGCGACCGCAGGCCGCTGCGGGCGCAGCTCCTTCATCCGGTCCACGCCCTGCTTCGCCGGCGCCTTCCCCTTCACGCCGGCCCCGGAACAGGACGCGCAGCTCCTCGAAGCGTCACCCGGCTCGAACGATGGGACGTAGAGGCCAGCGGCGACCGCGCCCAGCCACAGCCGCGGAAGGTGCGCTCGGCCGGGCATCGTGCGGGGGCTCATCGGCGGGCCCCGTGGGCGTTAACTGGCGATGCGGATATTCGATTCGCCGGAATTGCGCCGGTTGGGGTTCGGCGCTGGGGCGGGGCCTGGGCGTCGCATAGCGAACGGGCCCTCCTGATGGGGCCCGTTCGTGGCTGTCTGTTGGGGTGCGGGTTAGCGGTCGCTGCCCCTGCTGCCTTCCTCGGGGCCGCCGTCGTAGCGGGTGCCGGTCACAGCGGTCGAGTGCGGGTCGGAGGCGAGCGCGCCGCGGCTGCCCTCTTCGGGGCCTCCGTCGTAGCGGGTGCCGGCGCCGGCGCCGTAGAGCTGGGCGGCGCTCGGCTTCGCCAGGCCGCGGCTGCCCTCTTCGGGTCCGCCGTCGTAGCGCTGGGCGGGCGGGTCGGAGAGGACGGTGCCGTCGGCGAGCGGGGCCACCGGCAGATTGCGGGTGCTGCTGGCCGGGGCCTGCGCCTGCGTTCGCGGCAGGGGGGCCGACTCCGGCCTGCCGGTGGCGGGGTTGAAGCCGCCGTAGTTGATGTGGCCGATCGGCGTGGCCGAGCTCGCGCCGACTTCGTCGGTGTCGTTCGCGAGGATCACGACGGCGGCGGTGAGGCCGACGACGGCGATCATCGCGATCGCGAGCAGCGCGCGCAGCTGCCTGTAGTGGGAGCGGATCACGACCGCGGGGTGCTGTGCGGGGATTGCCTTGCCCATGACTGCCTCCAGTCGGGGGGCGGCCGCCTCGGCGGCTCGCCCGGTGGTGGTTGTGTGGAGCGACATCGCTGCCCATCGTGCATGGGCGTGGTTGCAGCCCGGCGACAAGGCGGTATCACGGCGGCAACAGTGGGTTGGCGAGGGGCCTGGGCTGCTCTACCGTGGCCCTACAGGCTCGCGTGCCCACTCCCATCGACTTCCGCATCCTCGGCCCCTCGAGGCCCTCGACGAGGGCCGCCCGATCGCGCTCGGCGGGAGCAGGCAGCGGGCGCTGTTGGCGTTGCTGTTGCTGCACGCCAACGAGACGCTCACAACGGAGCGGCTGATCGACGAGCTGTGGGGCGAGGGTCCGCCAAGGCGCCGGCGAAGCAGGGCGTGGACCGGATGGCCCTCGACGAAGCGCATGGCCAGGTAGAGCTGGCCGTCGTGCTCGCCGGCCTCGTGGATCGGGACCACGTGCGGGTGGTCGAGCGCGGCGGCGAGACGCGGCTCGCGCAGGAAGCGCGCCCGGAAGCGCTCGTCCTGGGCGAACTCCGGGGCGATCAGCTTCAACGCCACCGGCCGCTCCAGCGACAGGTCGGTGGCCCGGTAGACCACGGCAAGGAGTTCGTCTACCGCTTCCCGGTGCCCGAAGAAGGGTGGAATGAGTCGGCTCCGGCTCAGCGGCTGCCCGGGAACGCGCCGCGGCGTCAGGACTGAAGTCTCCGACCGCAGGTCGCACTGGTGTCAACCGAACCGGGGCAGCTCCAGAGCGATCGTGGGCTGGTCGCTGGCAGGCTTGGCCAAAGCCCTACCGACCGCCCCGCGGTGCGCCGAGGAGCCACCGCGCCCCGCCCGGCAGCCATTCCTGAGCGCCTGACCAGCGTGCGAGCCCGAGAAGCGTCGGGGCGAGGAGTCCGCGCCCGGCGAATCCCACCATGCGGTCGAGTGCGAGCAGATATGAAGAGCTGAGCTGGCGGTCCTCGCGTATCAGCCAAAGCGTCTTGGCGTGGATCCATGCGGCGTCGCGCGCTCGGGCGACGCTGAAGCCCGCCACGACGTCGTCGAGGCGCCCGAAGGCGCGGTCGATCACGCCAAGCAGCCCGGGCGTGAGCCAGGGCTTCACGCGCTCCTGGACGTCCTGGAGGATGGCGTTCAGGCGCACGTAGTCGCGATGCGGCGCGCTGCCGTCCTCGGGGGTGATACCGAGGGCGAGGCAAGTGTCCCGGACGCCGATCGGCAGGTCGTAGTTGATGTGCGCGTTCATGCCCGCGAGCGCGAACTGGATCGGGGCCACGCGCTTGTCGAAGCGAGCAGCGAACAGTGGCCCCCACGCGCGTGAGGCGCCACTCGTCGGCTCTTGCCCGAAGTCGTCGACCGCCCGGAAGTACGCGTTGCTGAAGAAGACGGCGAGGTGCTCGAGGAAACGCGGATCCTCGAGCTCGCCGACGGACAGCCGCCGGACGACTTCTCGAGTGACCTCGAGATAGAGCGCGTTGAAATAGCGCACGCCATCGCCTAGGGGGAACTCGGCGTCGAGCGCGACCATGCGGGCGACAGCCTGCTCGAGTGTCGCAACCGGGTGCTCAGGCGACGCGTCTCCGGGAGCCGAGCCAGCTTGCGTATCCACCGCTCGACTATAAGCCGCGTCGCTCCCTGCCGCCGAGGCGAGCGTTGGACCCCTCCGTGGACCCTAGGGCCCACAACATTCTCGAGACCCGTGGCTTGGGCTCGAAGCTGGCGGCTCACTGCCGCTCCCGCGTCAGAGCGAGCGCGTCGAGGATGGCGCCGCTCACGCACGCAAAGGACGAGAGGGAGGCGTCCCCCGAGCGCACATCGGCTCCCGCGCCGCTCTCGCATCCGTCGAGGAGCAGGAGCCGGGGAGGCTCAAGTCGGGCTGCCGCTCCGCGTCCGAGCGATAACGGACGGCGCGATGGTCGGCCACGACTTGCGCTAATCGGAGATCGAGCTGAGGTGCCGGCCGAGCAGGCGAGCTAGCTCTTCCGGCTGGTCCTCTTGCACGAGGTGGCCGGCGGCGGGCAGGAGCTCGAGGCGGGCGCCGGGTATGCGTCGCGCCAGCTCGTGCCCGCGCTGCGCCGGAATCCAGCGGTCGTCCTCGCCCCAGACAACGAGCGTAGGAGCGGCGACCCGCGCATACAGCGGCTCGATCTCGTCGGTGTGGCGCTCGTCGGCTTGGGCGATCTGGCGATAGAACGCGGACTGACCGACCCGACCCAACCAAGGCGAGACCAGGCCGTCTTCGACATCGCGTTTGAGCGCGCCCACCTGGGCCGTCCGCACATAGGCGCGCAGGACTCCCTCGTGGATCGCGGCTGGCAACTGCTCGAAGACCGCGTTGTGGTCGCGAACCAACCGGAAGAACGGCGAGCCCCACGGACGCAGTGCGACCACGTCGATGAGCGCCAGCGCCGCCATCGGCCGGCCATGCAGCAGATGCGCGCGCAAGGTCGCGGCACCGCCGATGTCGTGCGCCACGACGGCAGGGCGCTCAAGGTCCCAGAAGTCAAGGAGGTCAGCGAGCCGCCGCCCGTGCCCCGCCAGCGACACGTCCTGCTCCGGGCGCCGATCGGACGCTCCGAACCCGAGCAGGTCGAAGACGTAAACGGCGAAGCGCCCTGCCAGCCGCCGCGCGACGCTCCGCCACGTCCACGACGACCACGGGGTGCCATGGACGAGCACGACCGGCGGCCCCTGCCCGAGCCGGTCCCAAGCGATCTGGCCCGTCCCGGTCTCAAAGCGCTGCGAGAGCACCCACTCGGCCACTGACACGGACGCTAACCGGTCGCGTCCCCCTGTGGCTGGCCCCTTCGAGCGGCCTACACCAGAGCGCCGATGTCGTCGAGAGCCAGCACTCTCAACGTGCACTTCCTGCTGGTCGTCCGGAGACGCCGGGCGCTGGGTGGGCCGGCAATCGCTTGGCGCCGACAACCGATAGCGCGGGTCGGTAGCGGCGCGACTGTTTCGTGCGAGCAGGAGCAGCGCGGTCGCCTCCTGGCAACACGCTCGAGCGGCGCCGTTCCCCCGCTCGGAGCCGATTCGGGTTAGCGGCCGCCGACCACCGCCACGGCACGCGGCCAGAGGGGGCCTCTTTCGCTCCGCGTCTCGCTGCTGGGCGCCGCCCGGTGATGACCCGCGCGGCGTCCTGATTGTCTGTCAGCAAGGATCGGGCGCTGTGTCAGCACCGAGCGAGCCAGGCCGGGACCGCGCAGAGGCGGGCCTGCGTGAGCGCGCCGCTGCACGCGTGCGCCAGCGCGGCGGCGTGCTGCTCGAGGAGGCCGTGGAGCGCTCGAGACCCCAGCATCGTCGCGGAGCGGCTGAGGGTCAACGGGCTGTGGTTTGCCCAGGCGGCGCTGGCCACGTCGGTGGCCTGGGTCGTGGCTCGGGAGGTCTTCGGTCACCCGCGCCCGATCTTCGCGCCCGTGGTGGCGCTGATCGGCGTCAGCGCGACGCTTGGGCAGCGCCGCCGCTACGCGATCGAGATGGTGGGCGGGGTGGCGCTCGGGATCGCCATCGCCGACGCGCTGGTCGTTGCGATCGGCGACGGCCCGGTCCAGATCGCCGCCATCGTGGCTGGGGCGATGGCCGCGGCGGTGGCGCTGGGCGGGGGCGTCGTGCTCGTGAGCGAGGCGGCCGCCTCGGCGCTGCTCGTGGTCACGATCCAACCCCCGGGCAGCGGCCTTTCGGGCGCCCGCTTCCTCGACTCGCTGCTGGGCGGCGTCATCGCCCTGACCGTGACCGCCCTGCTTCCCATGAACCCGGCGACGTCCGCGAGGCGCGCAGCGGAGCCGTTGCTTGCGGAGCTGGCCGGCGCGCTCGACGAGGTCGCCCTCGCCCTGGAGCACGGAGACGCCGGCCTGGCCGACCGGGCGTGGACGCGCGCCCGCTCGATCGATGCCGACGCGCTCGCGGACACGGTTCTCTCGGGCAAGGAGATGCTCGGCCTCTCCCCATTCGCGCGTGGCGCCCGCGCGCGCTTCAGCCGCTACGAGCTCGCCGCGAACCAGGTCGACGCGACACTGACGAGCGTGAAGGCGCTCAGCCGGGGGTCGGTTCGCGGCTTGGAGGTGGGAGCCAACATCCCGCGCGCCGTGCCGGCCGCCGTGCGCGAGCTCGCCGAGACCGTGCGCACGCTCGACCGCTACTTCGAACATCCCGAAGAGGAGCCGCCCGTGAGCGATTACGCGCTGCGGGCGGCGGCTCGGGCGACTCTGGTGCTCGAGGAGACCGCGAACCTCCCGGTGAGCGTCATCGTCGGCCAGGTGCGGGCCGCCGCGGTCGACCTGCTCCGAAGCTGGGGCCTGGAGCGCGAAGACGCAGAGTCGATGGTTCGCGATGCCGCCGCGTCGCTGGCCGCTAACGAGCGCGCGGACGTAAACGGCCAATGAGCCCACTCCGACCGCGCCATCCGCGCGGCCTCGATCATCGTCGCGCTGCCGGTGCCTCGATCGTCCCGCTCCCGTCGAGGTCGTAGCCGCGGAGCCCGCCGGCGCGGCGGGCGAGCGTCGGCCCGGTGTGCGCAGCGGGCAGCACTGTCTGCGCGCAGAAGCGATCGAGCCGAGGTCGAGCTCGAGCGCGACCGCGCGGCGCCGGCGTCGGCCAAGCGGCTCGCCGCGGCGAGCGGCCCGTCGAGATGAGGGTCGACTGGTGACGACCGGGAGTGACCCGTGAGGGCGGCGTCGTCCCGCGCTGCCGCTTCGCGCATCGGCAACGGAGAACAGATATATCAGAGTCCCAGAGCGGCAGCGCGCTCACGCTGCGCGTGAAGGCCACGCGATGCCGCTCTAGACCGCGGCTGACGCTGCGACCAGGGATCGCCTTCTCGGCTCGCGCGACATTGGCCTGCTCCGCTGTGATATATCACGGACGAGGGACGAGCCAGCCCTGTTCAGGTGAGTAGGGCTGCAACGAGGAGATCTGGATGAGCAGCGACAGAGTCGAGGCTCGCAGGCCGGGGGCAATCCACCCGCCGGACGCGTTCGGTGCGCGGGGAGACCTACACGGCGCCGCGCCGCCCCCTTCGTCCTGGTGGAACGTTGATGCCCGTGGCCTACGCCTCGGAGATGTTCTTTGGGCTCGACGTTCAGGTGCCCCGTTCGAACACATCCGGGGTCGGCCTCGAGGGCCGCGCGAGCAGGACCGGACCATGATCGAGTTCTACGCGGAGGTCGTCACGGTCTACCCGGAGCGTTGAGCGACCGCGATGGCTCGCGCCAAGGAGGCCGAGCCGGGGAAGGAGAGGGAGCCGATGGAGAAGCAGGGCTGGAGGATCGATCCCCAGGTCTTCTACGTAGCAGCGGCCGTCTCCGCTGCCTTTGTGCTGGCCGGGGTTCTTTTCACCGACGAGCTGGCGACGGTCGCCGCCGACGTTCTCGTCTGT
>JBKGUS010000116.1:0-3934 GCA_046462295.1 Thermoleophilaceae bacterium
GCGCCGTCGGCGACGACGAGCATCGGCGCGGGCAGGCCGCGGGCGATCAGATCCCTTGCGAGGCCGAGCCAGTCCTCGTGCGATTCGCGCATCCCGAGGCAGACGCCGACGAGGACCCGCTCGCCTTCTTCGGTGAACCCCCAAGCGCAAAGCACGCCCTCCTTCGGGCCCTGGGGGCGGACGTTGAGGAAGATCGCATCGAGGAACAGGGCGACGAGCTTCACCTGGTAGAGGTCGCGGCGCTTGAAGGCCTCGAAGCGCTCGCGTAGCTCGGTGCAGATCCGCGAGGCGGTCGACTTCGAGAGCTTCCCGAGCCCCGCCTCCTCGCAGAGCGACTCGACGTCTCGCATCGAAAGGCCGCGGACGAAGGCGCCGACGACCATCGCCTCCTGGGGCCGGGTGCGAAGCAGCTTCGTCGAGTGCGGGAACAGCGCAGAGACGAACGGCTCCGCGGCCTCGCGCACCTGCGGGATCTCGACCTTGAGCTCTCCCTCTGCGCTCTGCACCCGCCGCGGGCGATAGCCGTTTCTGAGCCCCGAGTCGAAGTTGCGAAGCCCGCGCTGATAGTCGGGCCGGCGCTCATAGCGGGCCCTCCCGAGCCAGGCGTCGAACTCGTCCTCGCCGGCGCGCTGGATGATCAACCGGGCGCCGAGCTTCGCCAGCTCAGACAGCGATTCGCGCGGGTTCTCGCCGACACCCACGGCGAGCAACTGGTCGATCTGGGCTTCAATCTCCGCCGACGGCGGTAGCGTTCTTCTCACGGCGTAGGTCTCCCTTCTTGGTCTTGCAGGACTTTGGGGAACCTACGCCGTGCCATTGACGGCTCCTCGGCGATTTACAGCAGTCAGGGGACGCGACCAGTCAAGCGTCAGATGACCGGAATGGACGATTTGCGGAAGTCAGCGCGGGCGCACGGTAGACGCCTGCAGTTCGTCCCTTGCAGGCGTCTGGGCTGGGGCCAGCGTGACACTCGCTTACATGCGCGAAGTGGACTAGCGCTTCGCCGGGACGCCCAAGACCCTCCGGCTCAGCACACGACTTTGCAATCGTGGTGTCCGCGGTTCGAGTCCGGGTCTCGCCATCTCGGTCGCCGAAACCGCATGGATGCGGGAGTTCCTAATGGCCGGTGCAACCAACGGGCGGTTGCAGGAGCCGGTGCAAGGTACGGGCGGTTGCAGGGCTGATGTGGGTGAATCGTGTGTCCCGGCGTCGAACGTGGCTTCCGACCTGGACTTCTGGACTCGAAATCGGGACACCAGGCCGGCCGTGTCCTAATGCGTGTCTAGTGAATCGCTTGCGGAGCACTGGCGCCAACCACGGGACCGTGACGTCGACGTAGGCATCGTCCCCGTCACATCCTCGGCGCGCTACCGCACGACAGCCTCGGCGATCATGCCCTTCGCGGCATGCGGCGGGCCGCCGGCGCGATCGCTGATGAAGCAGATCAGCGCGTACTTGCCGCGTCGCAGGTCGAGCTCTGCGACCTGCTCCTCGCCACCTTCGAGGATGGTCATGCGTGTCGCGCCGGCGAAGTCGACCGGCGGCGGCCCGGCGCTTTCGCCCTCCTGGGTGAAGAACGTCCGGACCTGCTTCAGCGTGGCGCCCTTGTTGTACGGGAAGGCCAGCACGTGGTGGGGTTGCTTGCCGGCGTTGCGAAACGTGACGCGCGTCCGTCCTGCCTCGAGTCCCTTTACGTCGAAGCTGTACTCCCGGGCTGTCACCGTCCCGACGCTGCGTGGCAGTTGGGCCGTGCTTCGCTCGCCGGTGACCTCGAGGGTCGCCGTGGTGCCGGACTGGGCGTAGTTCTTGACGTTGTCGCCCTCGGGCTCGTCCAGGTCGAGGATGGCGTAGCGGCCGGGCTGCAGGCGCTGCACCGTCCTGCCGACGGCGTCACCGTTGGTCTGGCCGACGCCACCGGCCGCGGTCATCCACTCCGGGATCGGCGCGCCCGAGCGCGAGATGGCGGCAAGGACGTCCTTGGTCGTGTGATCCCCCTCGATACGGATGAGCTGCGCGTCGTGTGTGACCGCGCCCGCCGGAACCCGCAGGCTGATCTCGACGAGACCGGCGGGCACCGACGCCGGTGCGCTCAGGGTGAACCTGCCATTGCCCTGCTCGGCCACGTCGATGGCGAGCTTCGCCGGCCCGGAAGCCGCGCGATCGTTGTTGTCGTCGTCGCCACATGCCGTCAGCAGCGTCGCAAGGGTCAAGGCGACGGGCACGAGCATCCGCGCCTTCGTGGTCATCGAGGGCCTCATGCCACTGCCTCCGCCGCGCCGAGCTGACGCAGCATCGACAGGTCGTCGCGGACCATCCAGTGCTCGGCCAATCGGCCCTCGGCCACCCGCCAGACGTGGATGTGGTCGACCTCGACGCGACGGCCGCGCGCATCGATGCCCTGGACCTCGCCCGTGCAAGTCGCGCAGAACCGCACCCGCGCGACGACTCGATCGCCCGACGCGATCAGGTCCTCCACGACCGTCTCGCAAGCGGCGAACCTCTCGTTTAGCCAGGCGATCGAGTCGCGGACGCCTTCCCGGCCGGGCTGGGGCTCAGGGCCGGCGTGCTCGCGGTGGTCTGGATGGATCAGCTCGTCGACGACGCTGTCGTCGCCCGCGTCGAACGCGGCGAGGATCCGCCGGGCGATCTCGATGTTCGTGTTTCGCTCATGGCAGGCAGCTTTCCGCGGAATCCAGCCGCCGGCTACGGGGATCGACCCTGTACTGCGACCCTGTGTCGGTGAGCCCAGCGGTAGCCGAGACCCTGTACGAACGGGCACGCGAGATCGCGCGGATCGACGGACGCCTGGCCGAGGCACGCGGCGGGGATGGCGGGCTGACCGTGATCGAGGGTCCCGCCGGCATCGGAAAGACGCGCCTACTGCAAGAGCTCCGCGGGCACGCCGAGCGAACCGGCATGACGGTCCTCGCCGGCCGCGGCTCCGAGCTGGAGCGAGGATTCGCCTGGGGCGTCCTGCGCCAGGCGCTGGAACGGCCGCTCGCCGAGCTGGATCCCGCCGCCCGCGAAGCGGTCACCGCCGGCCCCGCCGCGCACGCGCTTCCGCTGTTCGACCCGGCCCGCTCGGTCGTCAGCATCGAGTCGCTGCTGCACGGAGTGTTTTGGCTGCTGGCCAATCTCGCCGAGCGCCGGGCGGTCGTGCTCGCCGTCGACGACGCCCACTGGGCCGACGAGTCGTCCCTGCTCGCCCTCGGATATCTCGCCCGCCGCATCGAGCAGCTTCCGGTCGCCCTGGTGATCAGCACCCGGCCCCCGGAGCCCGACGCTCCCCGCTCCCTCGCTGCGCTCGTCAGCGACGCCGCGGCCGAGCGTCTGACCCCTGCACCGCTGGGCGAGGAGGCCGTCGCCGCGCTGTCTGCCAGTGACGAGCCGGACTTCGTGCACGCGGCGATCCGCGCCACCGGCGGCAACCCGTTCCTGCTGCACGAGCTTCTGCGCGAGCTCGGCGACGAGCGGGACGCCGCGGCCGTTGCGCGGGTCGAGCCGCGCGAGCTCGGCCGCCTCATGCTCGCGCGGGTCAGCGACCGTGCCAGGGCCTTTGCCTCCACGCTCGCCGTGCTCGGAGATCGCGCAACGTCAGCCGAGTGCGCCGCGCTCGCCGAGCTGGACCGCACCGCCGAGGCTATCGACGAGCTCGTGGCCGCCGGAGTGCTCACCGAGGACGCCGACCCGGGCTTCCGCCATCCGCTGATCGCCGCCGCGGTCTCGGCCGAGCTGTCTCCGTCGCGGCGCGCGGCCTGGCACCGGCGCGCCGCCGAGCTGCTGCGACGCTCGGGAGCGGACGTCGAGCGCGTGGCCGTGCACCTCGCAGCCTGCCCCCCGGCGACGGACGACCGCGTCGCCGAGCTGATGTTCGACGCCGCGATGCGCGCGCTCGCCCGCGGGGCCCCCACCTCTGCCGCACCGTTCCTGCGCC
>JBKGUS010000117.1:0-22184 GCA_046462295.1 Thermoleophilaceae bacterium
GCCAGCGCCGGCACGAACTCCGCCAGCAGGCGCGGCACGTCCCGCACCCGCACCAGCGGCAGCAGCGTCTGCGCGGCGGCCGCCTCCGACCGGTAGCCGGCCGTCTCCATCCGCACGCTGGCCAATCCGAAGGGACGGCGCAGCACGCCTTCCACCACGTCGACGGCGTGCACCCGGGACAGCGGCACGCTTGCCGCGCGCCGCGCGAGCAGGCCGCGGCGGATCCGAAGGCGCTCCCCGTCGCGCACCAGGCTGAAGCCGGCGAACGCGACGATCGCGCCCAGGAACGACAGCAGCAGCGCCGCTCCGGCTACTGCGATCGCCACGACCAGGAGCAGACCTGGGTCGTCCCGCAGCTTGTCGATCAGCTGCTCGCCCTCGCGCCTGCCGAAGAGCACGTCGTCGCCCGCGGCCGCGAAGGCGCCCACCAGCGGCAGGATCACCCCGAGCTGCGGCGCCGTGACGGCGGTCACCAGCAGCGCGCCCAGGCCGAGCCGCCACTCCGGCAGGTCCCGCGCGACGGGGTCCGGCAACCCGGCGACCGCACGCAGCTCAGAGGCGGCGGAGTCCGACACCGCGCGGAGCACGATCTCGCCCTCTGAGCCGCCGCCGGCGGTCTGCACGTGCAGCTCCTGCACCCCGAACAGGCGCTGGACCGGGCCCTGCGTGGCGTCGATCGCCTGGATCCGCCCGACCGGCACGGACGTCTCGTCCGGCGAGATCACGCCGCGCCGGAAGTGAAGCGCCCCGCCGAAAGCCGAGTACGTCGTGTGCCGCCACCGCACGTATCCGATCACCGCCGCGACCGCGATCCCGCCGAGCGCGAGCATCGCGCCGGCGATGGGCGGCATCCCCCCGGCGCCTCCGCCGACGAACAGGCCGACGACGGCGGCGATCAGGATCTCGCGGAGGTTCTCGAGTGCCGCGAGCACGATCTCGGCAGGGTGAAGACGCCGCGGGCGGGACAGCGGAGCGGTCGGGGGTCCGGGAGGCGAGGGCGGCTCCGGCCGCGGGTCCTCCGAGGGCTCCGAGGGCTCCGAGGGCCCGGAGGACCCCGGAGGCCCGGAGCACCCCGCGGACCCCGAGGACCGCGAGGACCCCGACGACCCCGGGGACCCGAAGGACCGCGAGGACCCCACCGCCTCCGGCCTCTCCTCAGAGCTCATCCGGCTGCCTCGCCAGCACTGCGATCCGGTCTCTGATCGCCGCCGCGTCCGCGGGCCGCAGCGCCGGTATCGAGTGCGAGTCCGCCGCCGTGTGCACGGTCACGGACCGCAGCTCGAACAGGTCCGACAGCGGTGTCCGCTGGGTGTCCACGTGCTGCACCCGCGTCATCGGGATCAGCGTCCGTCGCACCACCACCGCCCCGCGCAGCAGGTCGATCTCCTCGTCCCGGACCTCGTAGCGCCACGTGCGCCACCGGAGCAGCGGCGCCGCCACGCCGCCGAGCGCCACGACGCCCACCGCGGCCGCCCACGCAAGCCAAGCCAGCACACCGGGCGCGCCGCTCCCCGCCAAGGCGCCGCCCCCCACCACGCACCCGATCCCCACCGGCACCGCCCACACCAGCGCGCCAAGCACGAACAGCCCGCGCGCCTCGGACGGAAGTCGCTGCGTGGGCTCCGGCGTGGCGGCTTCGATTAGGCCGCCTCAGGCCGCCTGCGACTCGCCCTCGAGCGCTTCCTTCGCCGACGCAGGACCGGTCTCGACGAGGAAGTCCATCATCAGGTCGTTGAACGTCGCGGGGCGCTCGGCCATCGGGATGTGGCCGGTGTCCCTCATCACCACCTTCCGGCTGTCCGGGATGAGCCGCTCGAACTCGGCCGCGTCCTTGACGGGGATGATCGAGTCCTTCTCGCCCCACACGACCAGCGTCGGCTGCTGGATCTCGGGCAGCCGGTCGCGGAAGTCGTACTCGAGGCAGGCGCGCAGCGCGTCGTCGAACCCGGGCTTGCCGGCGCCCTTGAAGAAGCCCTCGTAGGCGACGTCCGCCCGCAGCAGCGAGGGATAGCGGGCCACCAGCGCAAGCGCCATGTGCCGCGACTTCGGCCGCGCGGCGATCTGGCGGTGCCGCGCCGCGCCGTAGGACACCATCGCGGTCGCCACCCGGCCCGCGGTCAGGATCGGCCTCTGGGCGATGTTCGCGCTCGTGATCCCCGCCGCCGACACGAGAATCAGCTGGTCGATCCGCTCGGGGAACTGGATCGCCACCTCGGCCGCGACGAACCCGCCCATCGAGTTCCCGACGATGTCGACCCGGCCCAGCGAGAGCTTCTCGCACAGCGCATCCACACAGCGTCCATAGCCCAAGATCGTGATCTTGCCGGACGGGTCGGGCGTGCAGCCGAAGCCGGGCAGGTCGAGGGCGATCACCCGCCGCTCCTGCGCGGCGCGCGGGATGTTCTCCAGGAAGTTCTGCCACTGGCCGCCCAGCCCGTGCACGAACACGATCGGCTCGAGCTCGCCCTCCCCGATGTCCACGTAGTTCACCGGCGTGCCGTCGATCTCGAGCCGATTCAGGTGGGCGGGCCAGTCGATCTCGCGCCAGTCGGGCGAGGCCGTTCCCCCGTAGCCGTTCGCGGCCTCCGGGGAATGGCCCGGCATCGTCGGCGCCGCCGTAGGGACGAAGAGCCTCCGCATGGCCCTTAGGGTAAGGGGCCGTGGCCAAGATCGCGCTGGACATCGACTCGACGCTCCACCCGTACTGGGATCTCCTCCAGCGGATCGTCCGCGAGCGCTACGGGGTCGAGCTGCCCTACGAGGAGCAGCGCGACTGGGGCATCACCGCGCTCGAGCGCGACGCCGTGATCCACTGCGTCGAGGAGACCCACACGGACGAGAACATCCTGGCCGGCGTGCCGTACGAAGGCGCGGTCGAGACCGTCCAGGCGTGGCACGCCCAGGGCCACTGGATCCACGTGACGAGCCACCGCCGCCCGCAGACGGCGGACGCCACGGCACGCTGGCTCGAGCAGATCGGCCTGCCGGTCGACGACCTCCACTGCTCGTTCGACAAGGTCAGCCGCTGCGTGGATCTGGGTATCGACGTGCTTGTGGACGACAGCCCCGTCAACATCGCCCGCGCGCAAGAGGCCGGAATCGTGGCCGCCACGATAATGCACCCCTGGAACGAGGAGGTGGTGGAGCGGGACGGCGTGATCGGAGCGCGCGACTGGGACGAGCTCCGGGAGCGGCTGGCTCCCGTGCTCGAGCGTCTCTGACAGACTCGAAACTCCGATGGCGGAGCCCACCCGGACACCCCTATCGCCGCGCGAAAGCGAGCCCGTCGCGGCACCGCTCGTGCCCGCCGAGGACCTGCGCAAGTACCTCCCCGGCGTCGAGCCGGAGCGGCGCATCGACGACTGGGGCCGCAGCGAGCGGGTCGAGGGCGTCTTCGATGCCACCGTGGTCGAGTTCTTCTACCGCTACTGGTTCCGGGTGGAGGTGGAGGGGATCGAGAACCTGCCCGGCACGGGCGGGGCGATGCTGGTGTCGAACCACTCGGGCGCGCTGCCGCCGGACGCCGCGATGATCGCGAAGGGGATCCGCGAGGAGCACCCCCATCCGCGGCAGCTGAACATCACCGTCGAGCACTTCTTCAAGGGCTATCCCGGGTTCTCGATGCTGATCCCGAAGATCGGCTGCGTGGCCGCCCATCCCGCCAACGTGCACCGGCTGCTGTACGACGAGGAGCAGCTCGTGCTCGTGTTCCCCGAGGGCCGGAAGGGCACCGAGAAGCTCTACAAGGACCGCTACCGCCTACGCCGCTTCGGGCGCGGCGGCTTCGTGGAGGCGGCCATGCGCGCCCGGGCGCCGATCGTGCCGGTCTGCGTGGTGGGCGCCGAAGAGGCCGCACCCGTGTTCGCCCAGCTCGGGTTGTTCAAGCGCCTCACCGGCCTCCTCTACTTCCCGATCACCCCGACCTTCCCGCACTTCGGCCCGCTCGGGATGCTCGGCTACCTCCCCGCCAAGTTCAAGATCCGCTTCCTCGAGCCGCTCCGCTTCGACGAGGAGGGGTTGCAGGAGGACAAGGCGCTCGTGCAGACCGTCGCGCACGAGATCCGGGCCCGCATCCAGGAGAACCTCTGGGACATGCTGGCCGCCCGCAGGTCGGTGTGGTTCGGGTGAGCATGGACTCGCGCCGCATCCTGGTCACCGGCCTGTCGACCTACTGGGGCGGGCGCCTCGCGCAGGCCCTCGAGGCGTTCGCGGACGTCGAGGCGGTGATCGGCGTCGACAACGAGGAGCCCCAGGTCGAGCTGGAGCGCACCGAGTACGTGAAGGTGGGCGCCCAGCACGCCCTGCTGCGGCGCGTGGTGGAGGCGGCGGAGATCGACACGGTCGTGGACACCAGGCTCGTGACCGACTCGTCGCGCACCACACCCTCGAAGGCGCACGAGAACAACGTGATCGGGACGATGAACATCCTGGCGGCCTGCTCGGACAAGGACTCGCCCGTGCGGAAGTTCGTGTTCAAGTCCTCGACCCACTACTACGGCTGCGAGCAGGACGACCCGGCCTTCTTCGACGAGACCATGGTGCGCCCGCACCCGCCGCGCACGCCGATCGAGCGGGACGTCGTGGAGGCGGAGGCGTCGGTGAACGAGTTTGCCGAGAAGAACCCCGACTGCGCCGTCACGATCCTGCGCTTCGCGAACGTGCTGGGGCCGGACGTCCGCACCGCGCACATCGACCTGTTCTCGCTCCCCGCCGTGCCGATGATCCTGGGGTTCGACCCGCGCTACCAGTTCGTCCACGAGGACGACGTGGTGCACGCGCTGGAGCACGCCGCGCGGCACGGGGTGCCGGGCGTGTTCAACGTCGCCGGGGACGGCGTGCTCGCCCTCACCGAGGTGGCCGGCCTGCTCGGGAAGCCGTACGCGCCGATCCTGCCGCCGTGGGGCACCGGCCTGGCGGCCGCAGCGCTCCGGAGGCTGGGGGTGAGGATCCCAGCCGAGGCGCTCGCCCAGCTGCGCTTCGGACGCGGCGTGGACAACCGCCGCTTCAAGGCGAGCGGCTTCCGCTACCAGCACACCACCCGCGAGGCCGTGCTGAAGCTGGGCGAGCACCTGCGCCTGCATCCGGTGGTGCGGGGCGCCCGCGAGCCCTACCGCTACGAGCGCGAGGTCGAGGAGTTCCTGCGCTGGAGCCCGCACGTGAAGAGCGCGCGGGAGAAGGTCCCGCGAGGCGCGGGAGCGAACGGCGGCGAGCCGGACCGCGCGGCGGCGGCCGAGCGCCGGGCCGCGGAGGCGGAGCGGGCGGCGAAGCGGGCGCTGGAGCTGGCGGAGCGGGCTCAGCGACAGCTCGAGCAGGTGGGCGAGCGGCAGGTGGGGACCTCGTCCCCCGTCGAGCACTACGACGACCTCGGCGCCGAGGAGGTCATCGCCCTGCTCGGCTCGCTCGATCGGCCGGACCTCCAGACGCTGCGCAAATACGAGCTCCAGAACGCCAACCGGGCGCGCGTGCTGTCGGCGATCGACGCACGAATTTCGCACGGCGAGACGCCGGTTTAGGCGCAAAACCGCCGCAAAGCCCGTCCCACCGGCACTCGTCGCCCGCAGCGCCCCCTACACTCCTTCGTCGCAGCATGAGGAACAAGTGGTTCATTCTTCTGGCCGTGCTGCTGCTGGCCCTTGTCGGGGGCGCGGTGGCGGCATACGCCTACGACTCTTCCCGCGACGACTTGATCGCCGAAGGCGTGACCGTCGCCGGCGTCGACGTGGGCGGCATGAAGGCCGCCGAGGCTCGCCGGGCCGTCGCCCGCCGCCTCGAGGCGCCGCTCTCGGAGCCCGTCTCCGTGGCGCGCGCCGGCCGGCGCTTCAACCTCTCCGCCGAGGACGCGGGCGTGCGCGCCGACGTGGTGGGCATGGTCGACGAGGCCCTCCAGGAGAGCCGCGACGGCAACATCTTCACCCGGGTTACCCGCGATCTCGGCGGCGGCCAGGAGAACGTGCGGGTGGAGGCCCAGATCACCTACGACGAGCAGGCCGTGGCCGGCCTCGTCGAGCGGGTCAAGAACCGTATGAACCGCCCCGCCAAGGACGCCGACGTGGAGTTCCCCTCGATGGAGCGGATCGAGTCGAAGCGGGGCCTGAAGGTCAGGGCGGCCCAGCTCCGGCGGCGGATCGACGCGGCGCTCTCCGAGCCCGACGCCGAGCGCCGCATCAGGATTCCCGCGAAGCGAATCCAGCCCAAGGTCACGACGGCGGAGCTCGAGGAGAAGTACCCGACCGTGCTCGTGGCCGACCGCAACAGCTTCCAGCTTCATCTCTACGAACGCCTGGAGCACACCCGCTCCTACACCGTCGCCGTGGGCGCCGTCGGCTTCGACACCCCCGCCGGGCTCTACCACATCCAGAACAAGGCGGTGAACCCCGCCTGGAGCGTGCCGAACAGCGACTGGGCCGGCTCCCTGGCCGGCACCGTGGTCCCCGGTGGCGTTCCGGAGAACCCGCTGAAGGCGCGCTGGCTCGGCATCTACGACGGCGCCGGCATCCACGGCACCGACGTCACCTCGTCGCTTGGCACGGCGGCCTCGCACGGCTGCATCCGGATGTCGATCCCGGAAGTGATCGAGCTGTACGACAAGGTCCCGGTAGGCGCGCCGATCTATATCGCCTGACCGGGCGCCGAGGCCTCAGAAGTCCTCAGGCAGCACCGCGCCGACACCAAGCGCGTGCGTGAACGCGTCGATCTCGGCCGCCATGTTCTCCGTCGAGAGCTGCAGGTACGCGACGCGGAGCAGCGCCTCGCCGCGATCCAGCTCCACGTCGTACGCGTCGAGCTCAGGCTGGCCGTACACGCCCGCCTGGAACACCTCGCACTCGGGGCAGCGCAGCAGCACCGACCAGGCCTCGTCGCCGACGGGCTCCCACTCGACCGGCTGGACGAGGTGGGAGGAGCAATTCGGGCAAACGTGGAGACCTTCCGAGGTTGTGATGCGAGACATGGGCGGCAGACTGCCATCGCGCACGCGCCCGCAGAATGGGGCCAGCCCGCCTCGTGAGGTTCGGTTGCCCGAACCTAGGGCCGCTCAGGCCCTATCTCGCCGACAGGCACCTCCTCCCAGCCCCGCTCTTCCAAAAGGGTCTGGCGGCCGGTATGTCGAATGCAGAGCATGCCGATGAAGACGCCCCTCTCCCGCTTGCGCATGACCGCGTACCACATGGTCGAGGCGTCGCTGGGGCCCTGGATCTGGTGCCAGGGCCGCGGCGGCACGTTGTGCTCGTCCACCAACCCGGCCTCGTCCAGCTGAGCCTGCGTGGCCACGCGCCCGTCCTCTGTGTTGACGAAGAAGACGCCCACTCCGGAAGAGGCTAATTGGGCGAAGGCCCTTGCCGGCTTCGACGACTGGCAGCGTGCCCGCGGCATGGGGGAGAAGACGCGGCGCGCCTACGGCGTCGACCTCGCCCAGCTCGCGGAGTGGGCCGCCGGCCGGGGCCTGGAGCCCGCAGGGCTCACCCACCGCGACCTGCGCCGCTTCGCGGCGGTGCTGGGCGAGCGTGGCGCCGCCAAGTCCACCGTCGCCCGCAAGCTCGCCGCCATCCGCACCTTCTACCGCCACCTGCTCGAGCGGCAGGACATCGACGCGAACCCCGCGGACCTCGTCTCGAGCCCCAAGCGGGACGCCTACCTGCCGCAGGTGCTCAAGCCCGCCGAGGTGGTGGAGCTGCTCGAGGCGATCCCCAGCTCCACGCCGCTCGACCTGCGCGATCGCGCCATGTTCGAGCTGGCCTACGCCGCCGGGCTGCGCGCAGAGGAGCTCGTCAACCTCGACACGACGAGCGCCGACCCCGACGCGGAGCAGGTCCGGGTGGAGGGGAAGGGCGGCCGCACCAGGTTCGTCCCGGCCGGCGAGCACGCCTGGCGCGCGCTCGACCGCTACCTCACCCGCGGCCGCCCTGCGCTGGACGCGGGGGAGAGTGATGCGCTGTTCCTCTCGAAGAGCGGGCGCCGCCTCTCGACGTCGGACGTGCGGCGCCGGCTGAAGCTCCAGGCGCGCCGCGCGGGCATCTCGCCCCACACGCTTCGCCACTCGTTCGCCACCCATCTGCTGGAAGGAGGCGCCGACCTGCGCTCGATCCAGGAGCTCCTCGGACACGCGTCGATAAGCACGACCCAGACCTACACTCGGGTAGAGTCGGGCCGCCTCAAGATGGCGTACGCCCGCGCTCATCCGCGGGCGTGACAGAGAGCCCCCTATGGAGACGAACCTAAAGGCCATTGAGCTAAAGGACCTCTGGCGGCGCTACAAGGACGACCGTGACGAGAAGGCGCGCGAGCGGCTGGTGCTCGCGTACGCACCGCTCGTCAAGTACGTCGCCGGCCGGATGTCCAGTGGGCTCCCCTCCCACGTGGAGGAGGCCGACCTCATCTCGTACGGGCTGCTCGGCCTGATCTCGGCGATCGAGCGCTTCGAGCCCGAGCGCGAGATCAAGTTCGAGACCTTCGCGATCACCCGCATCAAGGGCTCCGTCATCGACGAGCTGCGCTCGCTCGACTGGGTGCCGCGCTCGGTCCGCACCAAGGCGCGCGAGATCGAGCGGACGAACGCCAAGCTCGAGCACCAGCTCCACCGCGCCCCGACCGACCAGGAGATGGCCTCCGCGCTCGAGGTCTCGGTCGACGAGTTCCAGGAGTCGCTCGTGCGGATCTCGAACTCGTCGGTGGTCGCCCTCGACGAGCTCTGGACGGTCTCCGACTCCTCGGGCGACCAGGTCTCGCTGCTCGACACGATCCAGGACCCGGGGGCGGTCGACCCCGCCCTGGAGATGGACACGACGGAGATGAAGGACCGCCTTGCCGACGCCATCGCGCGCCTGCCGGAGCGGGAGAAGCTCGTCGTCGCCCTCTACTACTACGAGAACCTCACCTTGCGCGAGATCGGCGAGGTTCTCGGGGTCACGGAGTCGCGCGTCTCGCAGCTGCACACGAAGGCCGTGTTGCGTCTCAAGTCGCGACTTCAGGGAGACCCGCTCGCGGAGACGGGTTAGGAGAACGCGGGACATGCAGTGGCGCCGGGCCCACCGCTACCGGGACGAGGTCGCCATCCGGGCGCGTCAGCAGGCGGCCGTGGCCAACCTCGGCCAGCGCGCCCTCGCCGGACTGCCGCTCGACGCGCTGATCGACGAGGCGGTGGCGTGCGTCGCCGGCGAGCTCGGCACCGACTACGCCTCGGTGCTCGAGTTGACCAGCGACCGCCGCGGCCTTCTGATTCGGGCCGGCCACGGGCTTCCCGACGGGGTGATCGGCGGCGTCCTGCCCGTCCGGTCGGATGAGCTCCCGGGCTACACGCTCGAGTCGGAGGGCCCGCTCGTGATCGACGACTTCGCCGCCGAAACCCGCTTCGGCCCGTCGCCGGTGCAGCGCGACCTCGAGATCGTCAGCGCGATGGCGGCTCCGATCGGCACGCCGGGGCGCCGCTTCGGCGTGCTGGGCGCCAGCAGCCGCAGTGCGCACAAGTTCAGCCCGGACGACGCCCTCTTCCTTCAGGCGATCGCCAACGTCGTCGGCGCGGCCGCGGAGCGCGCGCGCACCGACGAGCTCGTCCGCGACAGCGAGGCCCGCTTCCGCGAGCTCGCCGACACCACGCCGGCGCTCATGTGGATGACCGACGCCGAGGGCAGCGTCACGTACGTCAACAAGGGCTGGCTGCGGTTCACCGGCCGGACGCTCCAGGAGGAGCTGGGCGCCACCTGGGCCGTCGGCGCCCATCCGGACGACCTCCACGAGGTGCTCACCCGCTGGCGAAGGGCGTCGGCCCGGCGTGCGGAGTTCAGGGCCGAGTACCGCTTGGTGCGACGCGACGGCAGCGAGCGCTGGGTGGTCGCGGAGGGATTGCCACGCTACGACGCGGGCGAGTTCGTCGGCTACGTCGGCACGGCGACCGACATCCACGACCGCCGGCTGATGGAGGACGCGCTGCGCGAGTCCGAGGCGAGCTTCCGTGACCTCGCCGACACGGCGCCGGTGATGATCTGGACGACCGACGAGCGCGGCCTCGTCACCTTCGTGAACGCGGGCTGGCTGCGCTACACCGGCACCACGCTGGAGGAGGAGCTCGGGCCGAGCTGGTCGCTCGGCGTGCACCCGGAGGACGCCCCGGCGGTGATCTCCTCCTGGAACGAGAAGCTGGCCGCGCGCGAGCCCTGGGAGCTCGAGTATCGCCTGCGCGGAAAGAGCGGCGACTACCGCTGGATCGTCGACCGCGGGGTGCCGCGCTACGAGGGCGGGCGCTTCGTCGGCTACGTGGGCACCGCGATCGACATCCACGAGCGCAAGACGATGGAGGCGCGCCTGCGCGAGGTGTACGAGCGCGAGCACACGATCGCCGAGACGCTCCAGCGCAGCCTGCTGCCCGAGCGCCTGCCGCGCATCGAGGGCCTCGAGATCGCGGCCCGCTACCTCCCCGCGGGGCACGGCGCGGCCGTGGGCGGCGACTGGTACGACGCGCTCGAGCGCGCCGACGGCCGCGTGGCGCTGGTGGTGGGCGACGTGGTCGGCCACGGGCTGCGAGCGGCGGCGATCATGGGCCAGCTCCGCAACGCCTTCCGCGCCTACGGGCTCGCCGAGGTGTCGCCGGCCGAGGTGATGGCGCGCGTGAACCGGCTGGTGATGAGCGGGGAGGAGGAGGCGATGGCGACCGCCCTCTACCTCGTGCTCGACCGCGAGACCGGGGAGGTGAGCTTCGCGAGCGCCGGGCACCCGCCGCCGCTCGTGCTCTCCTCCCACGGTCCCGAGTTCCTCGAGGGCGGCCGGGCGGTGCCGATTGGCGCGGCCGACCCCGGCATCTTCCGCGAGGCCGACGCCGTGCTGCCGCCGGGCGCCTCGCTGCTCCTCTACACCGACGGCCTGGTGGAGCGGCGCGACAGCCCGCTCGCGCAGCGCCTCGACATGCTGGCCGAGGCGGCGGGCAACGGCGAGGGCGGCCTCGAGGGCCTGTGCGACTCGGTTCTCGCCCGCGTGCTCGGCGAGCACGTGCCGACCGACGACATCGCGCTGCTGGCCGTGCGCCCGCGCCCGGTGTCGACCGGCTCGATGAGGCTGGCGCTGCCGGCCGAGCCGGAGTCGCTCGCGCTGCTGAGGCGAAGGCTGGGCCGCTTCCTCCACGCCGTGGAGGCGACCGACGACGTGGCCTACGAGGTCACCCTGACGGTCTGCGAGGCGGCGGGCAACGCCATCGAGCACGCCTACGGGCCCGTCGACGCCACCTTCGACGTGGAGGTCAGCTTCGAGAACGGCACGCTGCTGGCGGTGGTGCGCGACAGGGGCAGCTGGCGCGAGCGGCGCGGCGCCCACCGCGGCCGCGGGCTCAAGATCATCGAGGGACTGATGGACGACGTGGAGGTCAGGAGCGAGCCCGACGGTACGGTGATCAGGATGCGGAGGCGGCTGGCGGCGTGACATCGGCCGAGGTGGCCATCGAGCGGCGGGGCGGGACCGTCGTCGCGCATCTGAGCGGGGAGGTCGACATGACGAACTCGGCCCGCGTCCGTGAGGAGCTCCTGGTCTCCGTGCCGAACGACGCCCTCGCCCTTGTGGTGGACCTCGACGGCTGCCGCTACCTCGACTCCGCCGCGATCGAGGTGCTGTTCGACCTCGCCCGCCGGCTTGGCCGCCGCCGCCAGGAGCTTCGCCTGGTCCTGCCGCAGTCCTCGCCGCTCGTGCGCGTGCTCATGCTCACCGACGTCCAGAGCGTGGCCGAAGTGCACGAGACGTTGGACTCGGCGCTCGCGCAGTAGGCTGCGGGCATGGCTCACGAATCACCCAAGAGGATCCGCAACGTTGCTTTGGTGGGCCACCGGGGGAGCGGGAAGACCAGCGTGAACGAAGCCCTGCTGTTCACTGCAGGCGCGGTCAACCGGCTCGGCTCGGTGGCGGACGGCACCACGGTCTCCGACTCCGCGTCGGACGAGAAGGCCCGCGAGATGTCGATCTCCGGCAGCCTCTCGTCCTTCCGCTGGGAGGACCGCAAGATCAACCTCGTCGACACCCCTGGCGAGCCAAGCTTCGTGGCGGACGCGCTCGCCGCGCTGCGCGTCTGCGAGAGCGCCGTCTTCGTCGTCAACGGCGTGATGGGCGTGGAGGTCACCACCAGCCGCCTCTGGGAGCGCGCCGAGCAGCTCGGCCTCGCCCGCATCGTCTTCGTGAACATGCTCGACCGCGAGCGCGCCGACTTCCTCCGCAGCCTCGAGTCGCTCAAGCAGGCGTTCGGCCAGCACGTGGTCGCCACCGAGATCCCGATCGGCTCCGAGCACGAGCTCGACGGCGTGATCGACCTCATCGACATGAAGGGCTACCGCTACGACGGCGACGGGCGCGACAACTGCCAGGAGGTCGAGATCCCCGCCGAGCTCGCCGACCAGGCCGCCGAGTACCGCGAGAAGCTGATGGACGAGGTGGCCGAGGTCTCCGACGAGCTGATGGAGCGCTACCTCGAAGGCGAGGAGATCTCCCACGAGGAGACCGTCGCCGCGCTCAAGACGGGCGTCACCGAGGGCCGCCTGTTCCCGGTCACCTGCGGCGCCGCCACGCGCAACCTCGGGATCAACCGGCTGCTGGACGCGTTCGTGGAAGACCTGCCGTCGCCGGCGAAGAAGGGCGCCGTGGAGCTGGACGACGTCACGCTCGAGCCCGACGAGTCGCAAGACCTGGTCGCGTTCGTGTTCAAGACGCTCGCCGATCCCTATGCGGGCCGCGTGAACCTCTTCCGCGTCTACCAGGGCGTGATGAAGCACGACTCGCAGGTGTTCAACACCCGCGCCCACGTGAAGGAGAGGATCGGCCAGCTACTCGTCCCGCAGGGCAAGGAGAACGACCACGCCGACGCCTTTGGGCCGGGTGACATCGGCGCCGTGGCGAAGCTGAAGGAGACCCACGCCGGCGACGTGCTCGCTGCTCAGGACGTCGAGATCCCGCTGAAGCTTCCGCAGATGCCGCGACCCGTGATGGCCTTCGCCATCGAGGCCAAGGCCAAGGGCGACGAGGAGAAGATGGGCCAGGCGCTGCGCCGCCTCCAGGAGGAGGATCCGACGATCGACTTCCACCGGGACGAGCAGACCGGTGAGCAGATCCTGGCCGGCATCACGCAGATCCACGTCGAGGTGATCGTCGAGCGCATGAAGGAGCGCTTCGGGGCCGAGGTGGAGCTCCACCCGCCGCACGTGCCCTACCGCGAGGCGATCAAGAGCGGCGCCAAGTCGCACGCGCGCTACAAGAAGCAGACCGGCGGGCGCGGCCAGTTCGCCGACTGCCACATCGAGATCGAGCCGCTCCCCCAGGGCGGGGGCTTCGAGTTCGTCAACGCCATCAAGGGCGGCGTGATTCCCGGGGGCTTCATCCCGGCGGTGGAGAAGGGCGTCGCCGAGGCGATGCGGGCCGGCGTGGTGGCGGGCTTCCCGGTGCAGGACGTGCGGGTGCGCCTGTTCGACGGCCAGCACCACTCGGTGGACTCCTCGGAGATGGCCTTCAAGATCGCGGGCTCCATGGCGTTCAAGGACGCGATGGAGCACGCCCAGGCGGTGCTGATGGAGCCGATCATGACCGTGACGGTGGCGGTGCCGGAGGAGAACGTGGGCGACGTGATCGGCGACCTCAACTCCCGCCGCGGCAGGCCGCTCGGCATGGAGCCGAAGGGCTCCGTGACAGAGGTGAAGGCCGAGGTCCCGATGGCGGAGATGCTGAGCTACGCGCCCGACCTGCGTGCGATCACCGGGGGCCAGGGCGAGTACTCGATGGAGCTGGCGCGCTACGAGGAGGTGCCGGCCCATATCGCGCAGAGCGTCGTGCAGGAGACCCTGCGAGAGCAGGAGGCGGTGAAGGCCTAGCCCTACAATCGGGGCGTGAAGAAGGAGCTTCGCCCCGTTCACGACGTCGTCTCCTGCGACGTCTGTGGCCGCACCATCCTCAAGGGGGAGCGCACCGAGGCCTATCTGGCGCCCGGCGGCGACCGCCACGAGGTGTGCGACCTGTGCGCGCCGCGCGCCCAGCACAGCGGCTGGATCCGCGAGTCCGCGGCGGGCGACATGCCCACTCGCATGCCGCGCTCCGAGCCGCGCCGGGGCGTGTTCGGGCGGCTCCGCAGGCGGCGGCCGCCGGCCGAGCCGGCCACGCCCCCGCCGGAGCCCCACTACGAGGCCGAGCTCGCCGAGCACGAGGCCACCTGGGGCGTCGAGAACGGCGCCGAGCCGGCCGAGTACGAGGAGCCTCAGCCCGCGCCCGCCCCGCCGCCGCCCGCCCCGCGCCCGCGTACGCGGCCCAAGGACCCGCGCCACGTCCGCGCCGTGCCGACCACCGCCGAGGGGAAGATGGAGCGGGCCGTCGACCTCTTCAACGGCTCCGACCACCAGCGCACGATCGCGGGCCTCGCCCGTACGCTGGGCACGCCGTTCGTGGGCGTGACCCCGGACGCCGACCAGCCGAGCCAGGTCTCGCTGGTGGTGGCCTGGGAGCTTTCGTGGTATCGCTATCGGGTCGACCTCGGCGACGAGTGCGATCACGTGATGATGCTCGAGAAGGGTGACGAGATCGATCAGCTCGATGCGGGTCTGCGCGATTGGAACGCCACGCTGGATTCCGGCGGGCGCGTGCTGAGCGGCGGCCAGGCCGTCACCGATGGAGGTAGTGAGGCGTGATCTATTGCGTAGTGCCCCGGCCGCTTGCCGGGGAGCTGTTCGACAGGCTGACCGAGTACTACAAGGACGAGCCGAACGTCGAGGTGATCGTGGACAGGCGCGCGCAGGGCGGGAGCCCCGGCGACCACCCCGGCTTCGAGGATCGGCGCCGCCAGCGCCCCAAGGGCAGCTTTCCGCCGATCGAGCCGCCGTCCGGCGGGTGAAGGTCGTCGTCAACGTCGACGGCGGGGCGCGCGGAAACCCGGGTCCCGCCGCCGTGGCCGCCGTTGCGACCTCGCCGAAGGGCGATCCGCTCGGCGAGCGCAACGCCTACATCGGCGAGACCACGAACAACGTTGCGGAGTACCGGGCGCTGCTGCTCGGGCTCGAGCTGGCACGCGACCTGGGCGCGGGCGAGGTCGAGGTCGTGAACGACTCGGAGCTCGTGGCCAGGCAGATCGGCGGCGAGTACAAGGTCAAGCACGCCGGGCTGAAGCCCCTCTACGCCGACGCGATGCGTGCGCTGCGCGAGTTCGACGGCTGGGCGGTGCGGTCGGTGCGGCGCGAGCAGAACACCCGTGCCGACGAGCTCGTCAACGCGGCGCTGGACGAGGCACTGGGCGCTTGAGGCCGACGCCGCACGGGTACGCGAGAAGCATGATCACTTTGGAAGTCCCAGCTCCACCTGAGCCGAACCAGCCGAACCCCAACCCGCCGGGTGCGCCGGAGATCCCCGACCCGGCGCCGACGCCGCAGCCGGAGATCCCGCCGGACCCGACGCCTTAGCGAGCCGCCGCTCCAAGCTCGCTCGCCTTGCGCGCCAGTGTCTCGAGCAGCGAGTCGTAGGAGTCCGCGAAGGCCTTCACGCCCTCGTCCACGAGCTGGCGCAGCAGGATGTCGTCGAGGTCTACCCCGACCGACTCGAGCTCGCGGATGAGCTCGCGCGCCCCGTCGACGTCGCGATCCACGGTGCGCTCCGGCTTGGCGTGATCGCGGGCCGCCTCAATCGTGGCGTCGGGCATCGTGTTCACCGTGTCGGGCCCGATCAGCTCGTCCACGTAGAGCGTGTCGGGATAGTCCGGGTTCTTGGTCGACGTGGAGGCCCAGAGCGGGCGCTGCACGTTCGCGCCGGCAGCCGCCAGCCGCTCCCAGCGCTCGCCCGAGAACAGCTCCTGGAAGGCCGCATAGGCCAGCTTGGCGTTGGCGACGGCGGCCCGGCCGCGCAGGTCTTCGCGCCCGAGCTCCTCGAGGGCCTTGTCGACCTTGGTGTCGACGCGTGAGACGAAGAAGCTCGCCACCGAGGCGCTGCGGTCGATCGGCTCGCCGGCCTCGTGGCGGCGCTCCAGGCCGCGGATGAAGGCCTCGGCAATCTCCCTGTAGCGCTCCACGGCGAACAGCAGGGTCACGTTGACGTTGATCCCGCGCGCGGTCAGCTCCTCGAAGGCGCGCACGCCGGCCTCGGTCCCCGGCACCTTGATCAGCACGTTCTCACGGTCGATCGTCCCGTGGAGGCGCACGGCCTGCTCGATCGAGCCCTCGGCGTCGTTCGCGAGCGAGGCCGGCAGCTCGAAGGACACGTATCCATCCTGGCCCTCGGTGCGGTCGAACACGGGGCGGAGCAGGTCGGCGGCGTCGCGTATGTCGGCGAGCGCCAGCTGTTCGAAGACCTCCTGGGGGTCGTCGGTCTGCTCGGTGACCTCGCGGAAGGCGTCGTCGTAGCGCTCCGAGCCGCCCATGCCCTTCTCGAAGATGGTCGGGTTGGAGGTCACGCCTCTGATGCCGTCCTCTTCGATCAGGCGGGCCATGGTGCCCTGGTCGAGCAGGTCGCGGTTCAGGTTGTCGATCCAGATCGACTGGCCCAGGGCCTGTATCTCTCTCAGCTTGTTGCTCATCTCTTGCTCCTCTCGAGTCCTCAGGCTGTGGCCCGGGCGCCCACCAGCTCGCGGGCGGCCGTGGCGATGGCGCCGGCGTCGATGCCTGCCTCGCGCAGCAGCTCTTCGGGTGTTCCGGAGCCGGGCATGATCTCTACCCCGAGCTTACGCACGGGGCAGGACTCCCCGGCCTCCGCCAGGCCGCTCAGCACGGCCTCGCCGAGCCCGCCCTGGGGCCAGTGGTCCTCGGCGGTCACGATCGCGCCCGTCTCGGATGCTGCGCGGGCGAGCGTCTGCGTGTCGACCGGCTTCACGGAGTAGAGGTCGATCACGCGCGCCTCGACGCCGTCGGCGGCGAGCTCGTCGGCCGCTCGGAGCGCCTCGTGGAGCGTCACGCCGGCGCCGACCAGCGTGACGTCCTCACCCTCCCGCACCACGCGGCTTCCGCCGACCTCGAACCGGTCGCCGGCCTCGTAGATCACGGGGAGGGCGCCGCGATGGGTGCGCAGATAGGCGATCCCGTCGAGGTCGGCCATCAGCTGGACCAGCCGCGCCGTCTGGTTGGCGTCGCTCGGATAGAGCACCGTGCTCGAGTGGACCGCCCGGAACGCGGCGAGATCCTCGAGGCCCATCTGCGAGGGGCCGTCCTCGCCGATCGACACGCCCGCGTGGGAGCCGCACAGCTTGATCTCGGCCCGGCTCACGGCGGCCATGCGCACGAAGTCGTAGGCTCGCGTGAGGAAGGCAGCGAACGTGGAGCCGAACGGCTTCCAGCCGCGCCGCTGGAGCGCGACGGCGGTGGCCACGAGCTGCTGCTCGGCGATGAAGAGCTCCAAGTAGCGGTCCGGATGGGCGTCGCGGAAGATCTCGCTGTAGGTCGAGTTGGAGACCTCGCCGTCGAGGGCGATCACGTCCCCGCGGGCGTCACCGAGCGCCTTGAGGGCCTCCCCGTAGGCCTTGCGGGTGGCGACCTCGTCTCCGACCTCATAGCCCGGAGGGGTCAGACCCCCAGAGTCCCGCCGGCTCAAGGGGTCAGACCCCTTGAGTCGTTCGGGCTTAGATGTCTCCACCGTCAGGTCACGCTCGCCTCCCAGCTCCGCGATCGCCGCCTCGGCGTCCTCGATCGGCTTCCCGTGCTTGCCCGGCTGGTCCTCCACGGCCTTCACGCCGGCGCCCTTCTTCGTGCGGGCGAAGACGGCGGTGGGCCGGCCGGAGGTGCTCTCCGCCTGCGCATAGGCGTCCTCGATCGCCTCCACGTCGTGGCCGTCCACCTCGATCGCCTCCCAGCCGAAGGCGCGCGCCCGCTCGGCGTAGAGGTCGAGGTCCCAGCCGTGCATCGTCTCGCCCGTCTGGCCGAGCCGGTTCACGTCCACGATCGCCACCAGGTTGTCGAGCTGCCAGTGCGAGGCGTGGTCGAAGGCCTCCCAGATCGAGCCCTCGGCCATCTCGCTGTCGCCGCACAGACACCACACGCGCGACGGCGAGCGGTCGAGCCGCTTCGCCGCCAGCGCGAGGCCGGCCGCCACCGGCAGGCCCTGGCCGAGCGACCCCGTGGCCACGTCGACCCAGGGGATCACGGGCGTCGGATGGCCCTCGAGGCGGCTGCCCAGCTTGCGGAAGCTCAACAGCTCCTCGTCCGAGATGGCGCCCGCGGCCTTGAAGCAGGCGTACAGCAGCGGCGACGCGTGCCCCTTCGAGAAGACGAGGTGGTCGCCCGCCGGGTTCGCGGGGTCGTCGAAGTCGAGCTTCAGATGGCCGTCGAGCAGCACCGCCATCAGGTCGGCGGCGGACATGGAGGACGTTGGGTGGCCGGAGCCGCCCGCGTCGCTGCTGCGGATCGAGTCCACCCGCAGCTGTTGCGCGAGCTCGCGGCGAAAGTCGTTGCGATCCATTCTGGGGTGATACCCGCCCCCGGAAGGCTTAGTCTGCTCCCTAGTGGCCGCCACCCGCCGGCAGTTCCTGGGAGCGGCGGGCATGTCGCTGGTGGCCGGTCTCGAAGTCGCTCGGCGCGGCGGGACCGACCGCCCCAACGTGGTGCTGATCGTGGTCGACACGCTCCGCACGGACCACGTCTACGGCAGCCGAGCCCGCACGCCCAACATCGACGCCCTCGCCCGGCGCGGGCTCAGCTTCACGCGCTGCTATCCGGAGGCGATGCCCACCGTCCCGGCGCGCCGCTCGATCATGACGGGCCGCCGCGTGTTCCCCTTCACGGGCTGGCGCCCCTGGGGCGGCATGGTGCAGGAGCCCGGCTGGGAGCCGATCGCTGACCCCGCGCTCACTTTCACGAGCATCCTGCGCCGCGCCGGCTACTGGACCGGCTGCGTGAGCGACAACCCGTTCGTCGGCTTCGCGCGCTCCTACGCGCCGTTCAGGCAGAGCTTCGATCGCTTCGTCGGCAAGCCAGGCCAGGCGGGCGGCACCGGCGCGGGCGTGTCCGACGCCGAGCTGCGCCGCTGGCTCCCGCCGCAGGTCGACGATCCCCAGACCCGCCTCCGCATGCGCCGCTTCCTGGGCAACTCGCGCTACTTCGAGGACGAGTCGAACTCCTATGCGGCGAAGGTGTTCCGCGAGGGGGCGAGCATGCTCGAGACGGCGGCCAGCAAGCGCCCCTTCGCGCTCGTGCTCGACACCTTCGAGCCGCACGAGCCCTGGACGCCGCCGCGCAGGTACGTCGACATGTACGGCGACCCCGACTACCGCGGGCCCGAGCCGGCCAAGCCCTACTACGCGGCGGTGTCGCGCTACCTGCACGGCACCACGGGCGAGGTGCTGCTCGACCGCATGAAGGCCCTCTACGCCGCCGAGGTGACGATGACCGACCGCTGGCTCGGCGTGTTCCTGGACAAGCTCGACTCGATGCGGCTCGAGCGCGACACCATCCTCGTGCTCGTCTCCGACCACGGCATCTACCTGGGCGACCACGGCATGACCGGCAAGAGCTCGATCACGCTCCACCCGCAGCTGATCCGCGTGCCGCTGATCGTCGTCGACCCGCGCGGCCGCCGCGCCGGACGCACGAGCAGCTGGTTCGCCTCGACCCACGACATCGCCCCGACAATCCTCTCTATGACCGGCCTGCCGGTGCCGCGCAAGATGGACGGGATCGACCTGTCGCCCTTCTTCGAGGGCCGCCGCCCGCCGCGGCGACCCTACGCGTGGGGCGGCTACGGCAACAGCTATTTCGTGCGAACCGACCGCTGGGCGCTGCACGGCCCCAATCGCGGCGACCTCTTCCACCTCTACGACCGGCGCGAGGACGCGGGGGAGACCAACGACGTCGCCGCGCTCCACCCGGACAAGGTGGCGGAGCTGTACGAGGTGGTTCGGGAGCGGGCCGGCAGGCCGCTGCCGAGCTACGCCTTCTGAGCGAAAGGTTCCCCTGTTTGACCATTGCCCGTTCGGGTAAGCCCGGAAGCGGGGTACGAACGGGAGGCTGTTTCGATGAGAGGGAAGCTGGCTGCGGCCACCGCCGCGCTCTGCGTGGCATTCGTCCTGCCCACCACGGCCCAGGCGGGCCACGGGCTCAAGCTGCTGGACCACGAGGCGCCGGCGTTCACGGCCTCGCCGCTGGCGATTCCGCTGGCGCAATCCGGCGGTCCCAACGCCGACTGGGAGTTCGTCGCGAGCTTCACCACGGGCAACCCGCACTCGGACCTCGACTTCTTCACCCAGCGGGGTGAGACGTACGTCTCGCTCGGCACGCTGGGCACCGGGGCCAACGGCGCCGGCCAGACGATCTTCCAGCTCACGAGCCGCGGCGAGGTGCGGCCGCGCTACATCTCCAACCAGCCCTCGGCCGAGTGCACTAGCAACCCGGCCGAGACGCTCGGCCTCCAGCACGACGTGGAGGCGACGCCCAAGGGCGGCGCAATCTTGAACGCGGCTCAGCCGGACGCGGTGCGCTCCGACACCCAGCTGCTCGTCGACGCCACCGATGCGCCCGGCCGCTGCCACGACCAGGGCAACGCGGGCGGGCTCGCGGGGGCGCCACAGGGCGGGCTCGAGCTGATCGACGTGACGAACGTGAACGACCCGGTCGAGATCGGGCTGACGAGCCACGCGGGCGAGGCGCACACGGTCAACATCGACCCGAAGCGCCCGCACATCGCGTACGCCGTGACGTCGGACGCCGTGACCGTCGCCCAGCCCGGAAACCACCGTCAGAACGAGGTGCCGGGCAGTGCCGACCGCCTCGACCTCGACGGCTTCGAGGTCGTGGACATGTCCTCGTGCATGTACTTCCCGCGCGGCACGACCGTGCAGGAGCGGCGCGAGAGCTGCCGCCCGGACGTCTACCGCTACCGCTACCCGAGCGCCGCGGTGGCGCTCGGGCACACCGAGAAGCGGACGATCTACGGCTGCCACGAGCTCGAGATCTACGCCGACGACCGGCTGACCTGCGGCAGCGGCGCCGCGGCGATGGTGTTCGACATGAGCGCCGCGTTCGACGACAACGGCACGCCCGACAACTTCAGGGACGACCGGCCGCGGGGCAACGGCGGCCCGATGCCGTGCCGCGTGCGCGACAGCTCCTCGCTGCCGCCCTTCCGGACGGGGGCGAAGGTGACCGACTGCGTCGACGGCGCGGGCGAGGGGACCGAGGACCTCAACATCCCGAACTGGCTTGCCGCCGGCAAGCCGGGCGAGCTGCAGGGCGTCGAGTACCTCGGTTCCGCGCACCACATGGGGCGCGGCGCCGGAGGGACGATCACGACCTACGACTCGACGCAGGACGTGGACTTCGACCACGAGCTCGAGTACAGCGGTTCGCGGCGGTACCTGATCGCGACCGACGAGCGCGGCGGCGGCGTGGCGCCCCCGGGCGCGACCTGCCCGACCTCGCCGGCCGACAACCCGCAGGGGAACGGCGGCGTGCACTTCTACCGCGCCGACCGCCTCTTCACGGACGGGCCGCCGCCGACGGCGGAGGAGGCCTGGAGCTCGTACGCGCGCACGCCGGCGGGCGGCAAGGCGATCTACCGGGCGCCCGTGCGGACGCAGCCGCAGGCGTCGACCTGCACGGCCCACGTGTTCCAGCAGATCCCGGGCCAGAACCGGATCTTCATGGGCTGGTACTCGCAGGGCACCCAGGTCGTCGACTTCCACGAGAACCCGGACGGCACCGTCGAGATCGAGGAGGCCGGCTACTTCATCCCGGCCAACGCGAACCAGTGGGTGTCCCACGTGTTCAAGTGGCAGCGCAACCGCAACGGCACGTTCACCTACTGGGGCGTGGCGGGCGACTTCGCCCTCGGGGCGGGGCGGAACTCCGTCGACGTCTGGAAGGTGACGATGCCGGCGCCGCCGCGCCCGCGTCCGTAGCGCGGGGTCAGAGCGCCCAGGCGATCAGCAGCACGATCACGACGACGAGGACGACGAGCAGGATCGGCGCGAGCACGCGCGGCGCCCAGCCCGGGAGGAGGGAGCGGCGCATGTGCGATCCCGGCCCCGTGGGCGGAAGCAGGATGCCGCCCGGCGGGATCTGCTCCTTGCGGGGCTTGTTGGGCGGCGCCGGGGTGGGCGCCAGGCCGCGCCTCGGAAGCGGAGTCGTGGGGGCCTCGGGCTCGGGGGCCGCTTGCCGCTCGGCCGGCGAAGGGTGCCGCTCGGCGGCGGGCGCCTCGCGATCGGCGGCCGCCGCACGGGCCCGTCCCGCGCCGGTCGGCGCTTCGCGCCCGGTCGCAGCCGCCTGGCCCGCCGC
>JBKGUS010000118.1:0-3834 GCA_046462295.1 Thermoleophilaceae bacterium
GTCGCTCGCGGACACGAGATGGATCGTCGATCGCATCAGGGTCGCCTGGACCACGGCGCGACGCTCGAGCGCGCGAGTCAGCGAGTCGCGCTTGAAGTCCGCCAGCCGCGACCACAGCCCGATGTACATCGACGGCGCGTATTGCGCCTGGATCCCGCCAAGCCGCTCGAGCGCCCGGGGCAGCCGCTCACGCCGTCGCGACAGCAGGAACTGCCGCTCGAGCAGCGCCCGGTTCAGCTCGCGCTGGGTGAGGACTCGCTCGGCCCCGATGGCCACGTGCCGCGACGCTAGCGGAGCGCCGCGGGCCGGTTGGGAGCGTCAGGGCTCGAGCAGCACCTTTACGGCACCGTCCTCCTTCTTCTGGAACATCTCGTAGCCGCGGGGCGCCTCGTCGAGCGGCAGCCTGTGGGTGGCGAAGCCCTCCACCCCCAGCGGGTCGCCGTCCATCAGTAGCGGCATGATGTCGTCCGCCCAGCGCTTCACGTTCGCCTGGCCCATGCGCAGCTGGATCTGCTTGTCGAAGAGGGTGAGCATCGGGAGCGGGTCGGTCATGCCCCCGTAGACGCCGATCAGCGAGATGGTGCCGCCGCGGCGCACGATGTCGATCGCCGCGTAGAGAGCCTCCATGCGATCGACGCCGGCGCGCTCCATGATCTTCGAGGCAACCGCGTCGGGCAGCAGGCTCGTCATCTGCTGGGCGAGCTTCCCGAGCCCGCTGCCGTGCGCCTCCATCCCCACGGCGTCGATCACGGAGTCCGGGCCACGGCCGTCGGTGCGCTCGCTGATGGCGTCGGCGAGATTGCCGTCGGGCGCGTTCAGGTCGAACACCTCCGCGCCGCGCGCCCGTACGCGCTCAAGCCGCTCCGGCACGAGATCCACGCCGAAGACACGGTGGCCGCGGTGGAGCGCGATGCGCGCCGCCATGTCGCCGATCGGTCCGAGGCCGAGCACCGCCACGCTGCCGCCGTCCGGGATGCCGGCGTACTCGACCGCCTGCCAGGCGGTGGGGAGCACGTCCGACAGGTAGACGAAGCGCTCGTCGGGCGGCCCCTCCGGGACCTTGATGTGCGTGTACTGGGCCTGCGGCACGCGCAGGAACTGCGCTTGGCCGCCCGGCACCTCGCCGTACAGCTTCGTGTAGCCGAACAGCGCCGCGCCCATTCCCTTCTCGCGGACCTGAGTCGTCTCGCACTGGGTCTGGAGTCCCTGGCCGCACATGAAGCAGTGGCCGCAGGCGATCTGGAACGGGATCACCACGCGGTCGCCGGGCGAGAGCTCGGTCACCTCGCTTCCGACCTCCTCGACGATCCCCATCGGCTCGTGGCCGAGGATGTCCCCCTCTTCGATGAACGGCCCCATCACCTCGTACAGATGCAGGTCCGAGCCGCAAATGGCGGTCGTCGTGATGCGGACGAGGGCGTCGGTGGGCTGCTCGATCTTCGGGTCGGGGACCTCGTCAACCCGAACGTCGCGCTTGCCGTGCCAGGTGAGAGCTCTCATGGCGAGGGTCTACCCGCGCCTCATGCGCATAACCGGTCCCGGTGGACCGAATCTAACTCCTGTGCGTGGCGGGTATTGAATACTCCCGACGATCCGCAAGCGCTATCACACAGTCCTTCCCGTCAGGCCGCTGAGGCCGTTTGTCGAGTGCCTCTGGTTCCACTCGATCGAGGACGCCGACCCGCGCGAGGATCGCCGCATCCTGCCGGACGGGCGGATGGACCTGGTGTGGATCACCGAGCTCGGCATGCTCGTGGCCGGTCCCCAGTCGCGGCACACGAGCCGTCCAGTCGGAGCGCCGCTCCTCGCGGTGGGCGCCCGCTTTCGGCCGGGAGTGGCGCCTCAGCTGCTGCGGCTGCGGGCGTCGGAGCTCGTGGACCGGCACGTGCCGCTCGACGCCGTCCTGCCCGGGCTCGCGGCCCGGCTGGACGCGCGGCTCCCCGAGGCAGGCGACCCGCTCAGCGTCCTCCAGCAGGAGCTGATGCGGAGCCTCGCCGACCTCGGCGAGCCCGACCCCGTGGTGCGGGCCGCCACCACCCTGCTGGCCAATACGGCGGCCGGGGTGGCCGAGGTGGCGGACCGCGTGCACGTGAGCGAGCGGCAGCTGCAGCGCCGCTTCGCGGAGCGGGTCGGCTACGGGCCGAAGACCTTCCAGCGCATCACCCGGTTCCAGCGTGCCGTGCGGCAGCTCGCGCGGGAGGACGCGGGGGTGGCCGGCGCGGCGGCGTGGGCGGGCTACGCCGACCAGGCGCACCTCACGCGCGAGACGCGCCGCCTCGCCGGGCTAAGCCCGCGCGAGCTCGTCAGCTGGATGAGGTGAGCACGCGCGCGAGCGCGCGGTAGTCGTCGAGCGGCCCGCCGGCGTGCCCGACCGGCTGGAGGCAGACGTGGTCCGCCCCCGCGTCGAGGTGCGCCTGCACGGCCTCGGCCACCTGCTCGGCGGAGCCGTGGGGAACGATCGCGTCGATCAGCCGGTCGCTGCCGCCGTTCGCCAGGTCCTCCTCGGTGAAGCCGTGCCGGAGGAGATTGGCGGCGTAGTTGCGCCGCTCGAGGTAGGGACCGGCGAACTCCCTGGCGAGCTCCCGCCCCCTCTCCACGTCCTGCTCGACCACGACCGTCAGCTCCGGTGCCACCAGCACGCCCGGCCCTACCCGTTCGCGCGCGAAGCGGGTGTGCTCCACATTCGTTAGGTACGGGTGCGCGCCGAGCGAGCGCTCGGCGGCGAGGTCGAGCATCTTCGGGCCGAGGGCCGCGGCGACGCGCTGGTCGCGCGGCACCGGCCGCTCCGCCGCGTCGAGACCGTCGAAGAAGGACTGCATCGTGCCCAGCGGGCGGCGGTACTCGCTCGTGGCCTCCGGATGGCCGATGCCGATGCCGAGCAGGAAGCGGCCGCCGAACTCGTCGTTCAGGCGGCCGTGCTCGGCGGCCACGTCCGCAGGCTGGTGGCGCCAGACGTTGAGGATGCCCGTCGCAATGGTCAGCGTCCGCGTGCCCTCGAGGAAGGGCCGCGCGTCGGCGGGCGCCGGGCTCCCGCCGAGCCACAGCGTGCCGAAGCCGAGCTCCTCCAGCTCGGCAACGCCCTCGGCGCCCTCCTGATGGCGGCGCCAGATCCCGATCCGGCCGAGCGAGGCGAGGCCCACGGTCAGCCATCCTGCCAGACCGTGTACGGCTTTCC
The DNA here is from genome assembly GCA_046462295.1 of Thermoleophilaceae bacterium. Classification (GTDB taxonomy): domain Bacteria; phylum Actinomycetota; class Thermoleophilia; order Solirubrobacterales; family Thermoleophilaceae; genus JACVRW01. The sequence goes on from JBKGUS010000118.1 coordinate 3,176, forward strand.
GGCGGCGGTGGCCGCGGCGCCGCGCGTCTGGACGCGCCAGGGATCGAGGCGGATGGCCTCGAAGCCTCCCGCGTCGGGGCCGCCCGGCCAGATCGATGCCGGGTCGTAGCCCATGGGCGGCGGCGCCGCGGCCAGCCGCTCCCACGCCTCGCGCCGCCGGTCCGGCGGGACCCAGGCGGCGGCGCACTCCGCGACGGCCACGTCGTGGGCGGCGTCCCAGTAGAGGCACGACGCGAACCCCGAGAATCCGAGGCTCTCCCGCTTGAGGCGCGACGGCCTCGTGCCCACCCACCCCAGGAGCCGGCCGTCCTCGAGCTCCTACACCGGATGCACGATCCGCGAGCGCGGCCGCCCGCGCGGGTCCACCGTGGCGAGCGTCGCGTACACGATGCGCTGCGCGGTGACGAGGAAGCTGTCGAGCGCGGTGTCCATCACGCCGCAAGGGTACATCTACCACCATAGTTGTGCAACTATGGTGGTACAACTCCCGTTGAGATGGACGAGCATCTGGACGTCGTAGCCGTGACCCTGCTCTGCGGGCTGGCCCTCAACGAGGACGTCATGAGGCGTCTGAAGAAGCGCGGGCACGGCGACCTGCGGTTCTCGCACGGCTTCGTGGTCCAGCACCTCGTGGAGGGACCAGTGGCGGTCGGCGAGCT
>JBKGUS010000119.1:0-5479 GCA_046462295.1 Thermoleophilaceae bacterium
GCGCCAATAACCGAGTGGATAGTGCGGGTTCGAGCGGGCGCGCAGACAGATCTCGCCTCGCTCCCCCTGGCCTACGGGTTGCTCGTCCTCGTCGAGGAGCTGCACGTCCCAACCCGGCATCGGCTTGCCCATCGAGCCCTCTCGCACCTCGAGAAACGGGTAGTTCGCGACGAGCGGATACGACTCCGTCAGGCCGTAGTAGTCGAGCACCGTCACGCCGAACTGCTCGCGGAACCACCGGATCACCTCCGGGTTGAGCGGCTCGCCGGCCGAGCAGGTGACGCGCAGCCGGTCGAGCGGGAAGCGCGTGCCAGCCTCGTCGACGCCGGTCATCGCCCGCAGCGCCGTGGGCGTCGTGAACATGTTCTCCACGCCGTGCTTCGAGAGGAAGCGGAGGTGCTCCTCGGGGTCGTAGCCGCCCTTGCGGACCTGCACGAGCGCCACCGCGCCGTAGCGCCACGGCCCGAGCAGCGGACAGATGCCGGCAGCCCAGGCCCATTCGCCCGAGCCGTGGAACAGCTCGCCGTCGCGCACGTCGTGGCAGAACTCGAACTCCTCGTGCGCGAGCAGGTAGCGCTGGGCGTGCAGGATGCCCTTGGCCATGCCGGTGGTGCCGGACGAGTAGTAGAGCTGCGCCGGGTCGTCGGCCGCCGTGTCGACCGTCTCGAAGCTCGTCGGCGCATTCGCCATCTTCTCCAGCAGGCCGCCGTCCAGCACAAGCACCTGGTCGGCCAGCCCGTCCGGGATCCGGTCACGGTTGGCCGCGTCGGTGACCACCACCTTCGCCCCGGAGTCGCGCAGCCGGTGCTCGATGCCCTCGTCCCCGTACAGGACCGACATCGACAGCAGGATCGCCCCGGCGCGGTACGCGCCGATGAAGATCGCCGCAGTCTCGGGCAGGGACGGCAGCAGGGTGGCCACGCGGTCCTCGCGCTCCACGCCGTTCGCCCGCAGCACGTTCGCGAACCTGCACGACAGGTCCTGGAGCTCGCCGAAGCTCACCCGGCGCTCTTCGCCGCGCCAGTCCTCCCAGACCATCGCGAGCCGGCCGCGGTCGTGCTTGTCGCAGACATCGGACGCGATGTTGTAGCGCTCCGGCACCTCCCAGCGGTGCTGTGCGCACATCTCCTCGTAGCCGCCGAGGGTGTACTTCCGGAAGCTCATGCTCTCGCTCCTCTCTCTCCGAGAGGACCCTACCCGGAGAAGCGAGAGGCGAGCAGCTCCGGACGCGGCTCGGCGCGGCCGAGCAGCGCGTCGGCCGCGAGGCGCGCGGTGGCCGGTCCGGTCGAGATCCCCCAGGGGCCGTGCCCGGCCGCGATCCAGAGGTTGTCGATCCCCCCGGCCGGCCCGACCAGCGGCCGGCCGTCGAGCGACTGCGGCCTGGCGCAGGCGCGGGCGCTCTCCACGCGCGCGCGGGAGAGTGCGGGCACGAACGGCTCGCCGGCGCGGCGCAGCTGACCGGCCCATGTCGGCGCGTCCGGCTCCTCGGCGAGGAAGGTCGAGCCGACCGACACCGAGCCGTTCGCCGCCACCATGCTGAAGATCGACTCGGGCGGGGCCGCGGGCTCGCTGCCCGGCCCCACGCCGGCCACTCCCTCCACGCCGAGCTGCTCGAGCACGTGCCGCGGCGGGTCGTCCACGCGCACGTCGAGCACGACGCCCCAGACGGGCACGATCGGGCGCCAGGCGAGCGTCGGGTCGATCACCTCCGGGGCCCAGGGACCGGCCGCGACGAGCACCGCTCCGGCCGCGAAGTGGCGCCCCCCGGCCAGCACGCCCCGGACGCTGCGGCCCAGCACCCAGGGCCAGGCGGGCCGGCCCTCGTGGAGCTCGGCGCCGGCGCGGCGGGCGCGCTCGGCGAAGCCGAGCGTGGCCGCCGCCGGCTGGACCGGGTAGCCGGTCTCGAGCCGGCAGCCCCAGATCTTGCGCCCTACGCGCGGCTCGATTCGCTTCAGCTCGCGCGGATCCAGCAGCGCGGGCTGCAGCTCGGGCTGGCCGGCGGCGATCTCCGCCACGGTCGACACGAGCGGCGCGCGCTCGCGCGCCAGCAGCAGTAGGCCGGCCGGCTCGTCCGGCAGCTCGAACCCCTCGAGCTCGCGGTAGTGGCCGAGCGTCTCCTCGTGGAGCTCCGCCAGCACCGGGTCGAACGGGTGCTGGACCGCGCCCGAGTTGCGGCCGGACGCGGCGCCCGCCAGCGCGCCGCGCTCGAAGAGCTCGACGCGGGCGCCCGCCTCGGCGAGGAACGCGGCCGCCGCGCAGCCGACGATCCCGCCGCCGACGATCGCGACGTCGGGGAAAGGAACCCGGCGCGTCCGGCCGAGCCGGCCGCTTGGGCCCGGCGGAACCCGGCGCGTCCGGCCGAGCCGGCCGCTTGGGCCCGGCGCCGCCAGTGGCTCAGTCCTCCCCGCCGGCGGCGTAGTCGACGATCGACTTGTCGATCAGCCACTCCACCGGCGCCTTGTCGTCGGTGTAGACCTCCCCTCCCCTCAGCCCCGGCTGGAGCCGGGAGGCGGCGGCCAGCATGGTCCCGCGCAGCCCGTCTGGCGCGTCCCGCGCGGCGTCGCGGAGGTTCTCCGCCGACAGCGGCGCCTCGCTCGCCACGAGCAGGGTGTTGGTGTCCTCCATCGGGTCGCGCATCACGTTCGGGAAGACCTCGCCCATGGTCGCCGTGAGCACCTTCTCGAGATCGTCCTGGCCCTCCGGATGGCCGACGTTCACCACCAGCACGCCGCCCGGGCGCAGCCGGTCCTTCACGGTCTCGAAGAACTCCTCGGTCGTGAGGTAGAACGGGATGTAGGGCTGGCGATAGGCGTCGACCGAGATCTGGTCGTACTCCGCGTCGATCCGGCGCAGAAACGGCCGCGCGTCCTCGTGGTAGAGGTGGAGCCGCGGGTTGTTCATGTCGAAGTACTTGCGGCCGATGTCGGACAGCTCGCCGTCGATCTCCACGCCGTCGATCCGCGTCTCGGGGAAGAACTCCTCGTACGCGCGCGAGGTCGTGCCCGCCGCGTTGCCCAGGATGGCCACGCGCCGCGGCGGCTCGTCGAAGCCCGCGAAGCCCAGCACGAGATGCGCGTCCCACACGTCGCCGGTCAGCACCGTGTCAGGGTCGTAGATCGAGTGCTGCGCCTGGCCCTCGTTCAGCTCGAGCGTGCGGTGGCCGTCCGGATACTCGATGACGCGCGCGTACTGGTACTCGGTCTCGGCCTCGTGAATGACCCGGCCCCCGTCCGTGTCGGCCGCCTTCAGCGTGCCGACCGGTAGCGCGATCAATGCGGCGATCGCGGCCGGCGCGAGCGCGTAGCGCCGCACCGGGCGCAGGCCCCACACCGCCATGACGGCGATCGCAAGGGCGAAGATCAGGAACGTCCGGCGCGTGCCTACCAACGGGATCAGGAGCAGCGCCGAGATCAGCGTGCCGGCGAGCGACCCGGCCGTGGAGAGCGCGTAGAGGCGCCCGGCGACGGTGCCGGCCTCCTCGACGGTCGAGACAGCGAGGCGGATGGCGTAGGGCGAGACGGCCCCCAGCAGCATGACCGGCACAGCCACCAGCACGAGCACGCCGAGCAGGGACCCGATGAACGCGCCGGCGGAGATCGAGTCGAGCGCCTCAACGCCGAGGTCGAGCAGCGGGTCCGCCGCGAACGGCACGAGCGCGAGCAGGCCGGCGGCGGCAAGGGCCAGCAGGCAGAGCCCGCGCATGTGCGGGTGGCGGTCGGCCAGCCGGCCGCCGAGCCAGTAGCCGACCGACAGCGCGACGAGCACGATCCCGATCGTGTTCGCCCACACGATCGTGGAGGCGCCGAAGTAGGGGGCGAGCAGCCGCACCGCCGCGATCTCCGCGCCGAGCGAGCCCGTCCCCACCACGAAGACGAGCAATGGCAGGGGCGGCATCTGGGGCGCAGGTTAGCTACGGGCCGGTGTAGCCCTTTGCGAAGCAGGGCCCGCCGCCACACACGTCGACGACGCTGCCGCCGACCTTCAGCAGTCCTCTCAACATGGCGCGGGATCGTACATCCGGGCGGGCGGGTAGCTTCGCCGGTCATGGACCTCGCCGCCGCCGACCGCGCCCACCTCTGGCATCCGTTCACGCAGCAGAAGGGGTGGTCGGAGGAGGAGCCGCTGATCGTCGAGCGCGCCGAGGGCACCGACCTGATCGACATCGACGGGCGGCGCTACATCGACGGGGTGTCGTCGCTCTGGTGCAACGTGCACGGGCACCGCCACCCTCGCATCGACGCCGCGGTGCGCGAGCAGCTAGACAGCGTCGCGCACTCGACGATGCTCGGCCTCAGCCACCGGCCCGGGATCGAGCTGGCCGGGCGGCTGGTGGAGCTGGCGCCGCCCGGGCTCACGCGGGTCTTCTACTCGGACTCCGGTTCGACCGCGGCGGAGATCGCGCTGAAGATGGCATTCCAGTACTGGCGCCAGCGCGGCGAGGCGCGGCCCCGATTCGTGGCGCTCCGGATGGCGTACCACGGCGACACGATCGGGTCGGTGGCGGTCGGCGGGATCGACCTGTTCCACTCGCTCTACCGGCCGCTCCTGTTCGACACGCTGAAGGCGGAGCCGGGCGATCTCGAGGACATGGACCGTCTGCTGGGCGAGCACGCCGGCGAGGTGGCTGCCGTGATCATGGAGCCGCTGGTGCAAGGGGCGGCCGGGATGCTGATGCACCCGGAGGGCTACCTACGCGGGGTGCGCGAGCTGTGCGACAGGCACGGAGTACTGCTGATCCTCGACGAGGTGGCCACGGGCTTCGGCCGGACGGGACGGATGTTCGCGTGCGAGCACGAGGGCGTGGCGCCGGATCTGCTGTGCCTGGCGAAGGGCATTACGGGCGGGTACCTGCCGCTGGCGGCGACGCTGGCGACGGAACGCATCTACGAGGGCTTCCTGGGCGAGTTCGAGGAGTTCCGGACGTTCTTCCACGGGCACACGTACACGGGGAACCCGCTGGCGTGCGCGGCGGCGCTGGCGACGCTCGACGTGTTCGAGGAGGAGCGGACGCTGGAGCGGCTGGGGGCGAAGATCGCGTTGCTACGCGACCTGCTTCAGTCGGTGGCTGCGTTGCCCGCGGTCAGTGAGGTGCGGGGGCGCGGGTTCATGGTCGGGATCGAGCTGTCGGACTTTCCGCTGTCCGCGCGGATGGGGCACCGGGTGACGATGGAGGCGCGGGCACGTGGGGCGATCGTGCGGCCGTTGGGCGATGTGGTGGTGTTGATGCCGCCACTTTCGATCTCCGCCGACGAGCTGCACCGGCTGGTGGCCATCACCGCTGACGCCATTGAGGCGGCTACGTCGTCGGTCTCGCTGGCAGAGGCAGCGTAAGCCGGCGCGTGTCCGGCACCGCAAGCTGCGCGGCGATCAGCGCGAGGAAGAGCCCGAACGCGATCCACAGCGAGGTCGAGATCCCGATCAAGCCCGCCACGGGGCCCCACACCGCCAGGCCGATCGGATAGAAAACGAACGAGCCGAA
>JBKGUS010000120.1:0-4120 GCA_046462295.1 Thermoleophilaceae bacterium
AGCTGTGACGCCGACGCGTCGCGGAGCGCCAGCCAGAGGCCCAGCGCCTCGTCGCCGGCGATGTCGTAGCGCACGCTGTTGCCCTCACGCGTGCGGCTGACCAGGCCGGCGGCGTGCAGCGCCTGGAGGTGCTGTGAGGTGTTCGCGCTCGACTGGTCGCTCGCCCGCGCGAGCTGCTCGACGGTGCGCGGCCCCTGCGCCAGCAGGTCGAGCAGCTCCAGCCGCCGAGGGCTCGAGAAGGCCTTGCCCATCAAGGCGATCGCCTCGAAGAGGGCGTCCTTGGCGTGACGGGACAACATGCGATTGCCATTCAAGCGGTCAATTGATAGCTTGTCAAGCATGTTCCTTCGCCAGCTCTTGCACGACGAGACCGCCTGTGCCTCCTACCTGTTCGGGTGCAAGTCGAGGAGCAGGCTTGCGGTCGTCGATCCACACGTCGACCTGGTGGACGACTACATCCGGGTGGCCGACGCGCAGGGGATCCCGATCGTCGCCGTCTTCGAGACGCACGTTCAGGCCGACCACGTATCCGGCCTACCGGCGCTCGTCGAGCGAACCGGCGCGAGCGCCTACCTGCCGCAGGGAGCGGACGTCGAGTTCGAGCACGCCGCGCTCGCCGATGGCGATGTCGTCGAGCTCGGCAACACGAAGCTCGAGGCCATCGCCACACCGGGACACGCCGCAGCCCATCACGCCTACGTGGTCAGCGACCGGGCCCGCGTGGACGAGCCGTGGCTCGTCCTGACCGGGGACGCGCTGCTGGTCGGCGACGCCGGCCGGCCCGACTTGCACGCCCACGGCGAGCAGACCGCCGAGCAGATGGCACGCAGCCTGTACCGGTCGCTCACCGAGCGGCTGCTCAGCCTGCCGGACCACCTCTTGGTCTACCCCGCGCACTACTCCGGCTCGGTGTGCGGGCGCGGACTGTCCGCCCACCCAGCCTCCACCATCGGCTTCGAGCGGCGCCACAACAAGGCGCTCCAGCACGAGTCCGAGGACGCATTCGTCGAGGCGCTCCTCGAGGACATCCCGCCCGCGCCGCCTCAGCAGGCGGAGATCGTCGCCGCCAACCGCGCCGGCAGCACGCTCGCGACTCGGGCGTGACAGCCCAACCGGTCCGGCTCGGGCTGCGTGAGAACGTCGCCCAGTTCTCGCTGCTGGTCGCCGTCAACGCCTTCGTGGGCGCGATGGTCGGGCTCGAGCGCTCGACCCTCCCGCTCGTGGGCGAGGACGATTTCGGGCTCGGATCGAGCGCCGCCGTCCTCTCGTTCATCGTCGCGTTCGGCGTCGCCAAGTCGTTCACCAACCTCGCCGCCGGCATGGGCGCGGCGCGGTTCGGCCGTCGCCGGCTCCTGCTCGTCGGCTGGGCGCTCGCGCTGCCCGTGCCGCTGCTGATCGGCATAGCGCCGAGCTGGAGCTGGGTCGTCGCCGCCAACCTCCTCCTCGGCGTGAACCAAGGGCTCGCCTGGTCCATGACCGTGGTGATGAAGATCGATCTCGTCGGGCCCAGGAGCCGCGGGCTCGCGCTCGGCCTGAACGAAGCCGCCGGCTACGGCGGGGTGGCGCTCGCAGCTGCCGCGAGTGGCCTGCTCGCGTCGGAGTTCGCCGCCCGCGACGTTCTCGTCGCCGGCGGCGCGGCGATCGCGCTCGCGGCCCTGCTGGTCACCGTGCTGTTCATCCGTGACACCGCTGACCACGTCGCGTTGGAGCAGCTCGAAAGCAGGCACGACCATGACGAGAGCGCACCACGGTTGGGGCAGGCGTTCGCGGCAGCGTCCTACCGGCAGCCCGCGCTGCGCTCATGCTCCCAGGCCGGCCTCGTCAACAACCTGAACGACGCCCTCGCGTGGGGACTGGTCCCGCTGTTCCTCGCCTCCAGCGGTGCTTCGGCCGCAGAGGTCGGCCTCGTCGCCGGGCTCTACCCGGCGGTTTGGGGGATGGGGCAGATCCCGGCGGGCCACTGGTCCGACCGCATCGGCCGCAAGCCGCTGATCGTCGCGGGCATGCTGGTTCAAGCCGCGGCACTCGGTCTTCTCGCCGCCTCCGAGGGCGTGCTCGTGCTGGCCGCCACCGCCGCGATCGTGCTCGGCGTCGGCACGGCGCTCGTCTACCCGACGCTGCTCGCCGCCATCTCGGATGCCGTCTCCCCGGTGGCGCGCGCCCCCACCGTCGGGATCTACCGCTTCTGGCGCGACATGGGCTACGTCGCGGGCGGCCTGCTCGCGGGCCTTGCCTCCGACGCGATCGGCTACGGCGGCGCGATCGCGGTTGTCGCCGGCCTCACGGCCGCCTCCGGCATCTGGGTCGCAATCGACCTTCCCGCGGCACGCGAGCGGCCGCGCGGCGAGGCGGCCTCGTCGCCCGCCCGATAGCCGTCGGCAAGCAAGCGGCGTAAGCGAACAGCCTTCGCGGAGAAACCTAAGAGAACTCTCATACCTACCGCCGCAAGCACCCGACGGGTATAAGGGCGGCATGGACGAAGAGGTCTTCAATCTGTCGGTGCGCCGTTTCCTGAAGAAGCTCGGCGTGACCGCGCAGCGCGAGATCGAGCTGGGCGTGCGCGAACGGCTCGACTCGAGCGAGCTGCAGGGCGACGAGGTGCTGCCGGCGCGGGCCACGGTAACGGTCCAAGGGGTCGAGAGGGAGATCGTCATCGAGGGCGATATCAAGCTGTCCTGAGCTCGCTTCGCGGCGCGGCGGCGGCGTAGGCTGGGCCGATGCCCGGGCCGATCGTGTTCGCCGGCGCGCCGCTCGACCGCGCTCCCCTCGAGCGCCGCCGTCCCGATTGGCTCGCCGCGAGGCGATCGGACCCCGCCGCGCGCTCGCTCGTGCTGTCCGAACGGGGACTTTGGATCGACGACGGGCACCTCGTGCTCGTACCTCCGAACGGCGACAGCGTGTTCCTCGGGCTGTCCGGCGAACGGCCGCTGTTCGCCCAGGACGCGGGGGACGCCGAGCCCGAGCGCGGCCGTCCGGCCGGTCTTCGGGAGGCCGCGACCGAACTGCCGGCGGACGAGGCAGCGCTGGCCGCGTATGCCGGATCGCTCCTCGCCTGGCACCGCCGCCATCGGTTCTGCGCCAACTGCGGCAAGCCCACCCAGCACGCCGACGGCGGCCACGAACGTCTCTGCGAGCACTGCGAGGCCCATCACTTCCCGCGCACCGATCCGGTCGTGATCGTGCGCGTGGTCGATGGCGAGCGGCTACTGCTCGGCCGCCAGGCGAGGTGGCCGCAGGGGCGCTTCTCGGTGCTGGCCGGGTTCGTCGAGCCGGGCGAGACGCTCGAGGAAGCCGTCCGGCGCGAGGTCCGTGAGGAGTCGAGCGTGGAGGTCGGCGAGGTCGGCTACGTCGCCTCGCAGCCCTGGCCCTTCCCGAGCTCGCTGATGATCGGGTTCCACGCGGTGGCGAACGGCGGCGCCCAACCCCGCCCCCGCGACGGCGAGCTGTCCGAGGTGCGCTGGTTCGGCCGCGCCGAGGTCGCGGCCGCGGCGGCGGGCTCGGCCGGCGTCAGGCTGCCGCCGCCGTACTCGATCTCACGGCGGCTGATCGACGGCTGGCTCGAGGGCCATGCCGGTGACGCGCTGGGTGCATGAGCATCGACTTCGCCAGGATCTTCTCGGCCCTGCGTCGCGACCTCGACGACCACCACTACTTCGTGGAGCACGACGACGCGCCCGATGACGAGACGCCCACCGACGCCTCACCCAGGCCACGCAATCAGGCGGGCTCGGCGAACACGGCCTGGACGAGCCGCAAGTACCTGGCGGAGCTCGAGGTGCGGCGCCGGCGCTAGCGGTCGGGACGGTCCGGGTAGACGTCGTCGATCGTCGTGAGGGGCCGGTAGGAGGCCCCGTTCGCGGCGGCCTCGATCGCCTCCGCCCCGCCGGCGAGGCGGTCGAGCACGCTCGTCACGCCTGCGACCTCGAAACCCTCCTCCTGCACGCGCTCGATCGCCTTCACGGTCGAGCCGCCGGTGGTGACCACGTCCTCCACGATCAGGCAGCGCTCGCCCGGCTCGAGGGGCGGCCCCTCCACCCAGCGCTGCAGCCCGTGCTGCTTTCTGTCCTTGCGCACGAAGAAGGCCTTCACCTGCGCCCCGGCGGCGAGCGCGGCGCACGCG
>JBKGUS010000121.1:0-7922 GCA_046462295.1 Thermoleophilaceae bacterium
GTCACCGCGGTGGCGGCGCTGCAGAGCGGCCTGATCACGCCGGACACGGTGCTGCACGACCCGGGCTCGCTGACGGTCGGGAACCAGATCTTCCGGAACGCCGGCGACGTCGCCCACGGGTCCATCGCGCTCAGCCAGGCACTGACCGTCTCGAGCGACGTCTTCTTCTACCAGCTGGGCCGCGACATGGACAGCCGCGGCGACGGCAACGCGCTGCAGCGCTGGGCGCGGCGGCTCGGCATCGGGCGCCGGACCGGCATCGACCTGCCGGAGGAGGCACCGGGCTTCGTGCCGTCCAAGCGCTGGCGCGACCGGCAGTACCGCAAGTTCTCGCGCTGCGTCGAGCGCACCAACCCGACCCCGGTCCAGATCTCGCTCGGAGAGTGCGGCTGGCAGGACCGGCCCTGGTCGGTCGGCGACAACGTCAACCTGTCCGTCGGCCAGGGGGACCTGGCCGCCAACCCGCTGCAGATGGCGGTGGCCTACGCCGCGATCGCCAACGGCGGCAAGGTGCTGCGCCCGCGGCTCGGCCAGCGGATCGAGAACTCCGCCGGCCAGGCCGAGCAGAACGTCGAGGCGCCCACCGCGCGGCAGCTGAGGATCCCGGCCGAGTACCGGCAGACGATCTTGGACGGCCTGCACGGCGCGGCGAACGACCCGGGCGGCACCTCGACGGCCGTGTTCGAGGGCTTCCCGATCGAGATCGCCGGGAAGACCGGTACCGCGGAGAAGGGCCTCGGGCGCGCCGACCAGTCCTGGTACGTCGCACTCGCGCCGTGGCCCGACCCGAAGTACGTCGTGACCGTGACCGACGAGGCGGGCGGTTTCGGCGCCGACACAGCCGCCCCGATGGTGCGCCTGATCCTCGCGGAGCTCTTCAACGTCGACGAGAAGCAGCTCGTGGCGGGCGGGGGATCGTCGGACTGATGAGCGCCACACCGGTCCCCGTGCAGGAGTTCCGCGACGGCGTGCCGCGCGTACTGCGGATCGACCCGCTGCTTCTGCTCGCCACGCTCGGGCTCGTGGCCGCGAGCCTGTACACGGTGCGGGTCGGCACCACGGGCGACATCGAGGGCCAGCCGAACTACTACCTGTACCGGCAGCTGGCCTACGCGGGTGTGGGCATCGTGCTCATGCTGCTGCTGACGCGCTTCGACTACTCGCGCCTGCGCGACTGGAAGTTCGGCGTGTACGGGTTCATGATCGTCTCGATCGTGCTCGTCTACGCGCTCGGCTTCTCGGCGCGCGGATCGCGACGGGCGATCGAGTTCGGCTTCTTCAACTTCCAGGCGTCGGAGCTCGGCAAGCTCCTGCTGGTGCTCGCCCTGTCGGCTTTCACGGTCGACCGCATCCGGCGCCTGGGCGACCGCGAGACGACCAGCCGGATCGTGCTGCTGGCGCTGATTCCGGCCATGCTCGTGGTCGCCCAGCCGGACCTGGGCTCGGGACTCGTGTACCTGGCCATCGTGCTCGCCGTGCTGTTCATCGCGGGCACACCGTGGACGCACTTCGCCGCCCTGGGGGTGCTGGGCGCGACCGCGATCGCGGTCGTGCTGATCGCCGCGCCGGCGGTCGGCGTCGAGGTGCTCAAGCCGTACCAGATGGATCGCCTCACGGCGTTCCTCAACCCATCGGACGATCCTGCCGAAGAGGGTTATCAGATCAACCAGTCGCTGACGGCGATCGGAGCGGGCGGGAAGACCGGTCGCGAAGAGGCCACTCAGACGGAGCTCGACTTCCTCCCGGAGCACCACACGGACTTCATCTTCTCCGTCGTGGGGGAGGAGTTCGGTTTCGTCGGGGCCGCCCTCGTCCTGTCGCTGTTCGCGCTGATGATCTGGAGGGCACTGAGGATCCTGACGATGTCCAAGAACTTCTACGGGGCGCTTGTCGCCGGCGGGATCACCGCCATGTTGATGTTCCAGGTCTTCGTCAACGTGGGCATGACCATCGGGATCATGCCCATCACCGGCATCCCCCTGCCACTAATGTCATATGGAGGCTCGTCGGTGCTTACGACACTGATGGCCATAGGCCTACTGCAGTCGATCCACGCGCAGGCGCGCGAAACGGCTGCCGCCAAGGGCCTCTAGAAGCTATGAGAGGACTTCCTTTTGAGAAAGCAGTTGCTCGTCACGGTCGACCGTGGCGAAACGAGAGTCGCGATCCTGGAATCGGAGGGTTCCGCCTCCGGAGCTGACCGGGGTCGCGGCAAGAAGGCAAGCGACGACTGGCGCGTAGCGGAGCTCTACATCGAGCGCCGCGGATCGCGGTCCATCGTCGGAAACGTCTACAAGGGCAAGGTCGACAACGTCCTGCCCGGGCTCGAGGCGGCGTTCGTCGACATCGGGCTGGAGAAGAACGGCTTCCTGCACGCCGACGACGTGGTGTTCCCCGGCGTCGAGGTGGCCCGTCGCGGCCGCGGCGGGCGCGGGGGCAAGGGCAAGCGGATCACCGACCTGCTGAAGCCGGGCCAAGAGATCCTGGTCCAGGCGATCAAGGACCCGCTGAAGACGAAGGGCCCGCGCCTGTCGATGCAGCTCTCGATCGCCGGGCGCTACCTCGTGTACGTCCCGCAGGGCGACGGGGTAGGCGTGTCGCGCCGGCTCGAGGACAAGGAGCGCGACCGCCTGCGCCGCGCCGCCGGCAAGGCGGAGCTGGGCGACGGCGGCGTGATCGTCCGCACCGCGGCCCAGGGCGCCAAGCGAGAGGACTTCGAGCGCGAGATCAAGTACCTGCACAAGCTGCACGACGTGCTGCAGCAGCGGGCCAAGGAGACCCAGGCGCCGGAGATGGTCTTCCAGGAGGCGGACCTGTCGGTCCGGGTCGCGCGCGACATCTTCTCGGGCGAATTCGAGAAGGCGATCGTGGACGACGAGAAGCAGCACCACCGGCTCGAGTCGTTCTTCAACCGCACCGCGCCGGAGCTGCTCGAGCGCCTCGTCCATTACAAGGAAGAGGAGCCGCTCTTCGAGCGCTACGGTGTCGAGGGGGCGATCCAGTCGGTGCTGAAGCGCAGGGTCGACCTGCCGAGCGGCGGCTACCTGATGATCGACTACGCCGAGGCGATGACTGTGATCGACATCAACTCGGGCTCGTTCACAGGCCGCGGCAAGGGCGCCAAGCTCGAGGACACGATCACGCGGACCAACCTCGAGGCCGCCGAGGAGGTCGTGCGCCAGCTCAGGCTCCGCGACATCGGCGGGATCATCGTCATCGACTTCATCGACATGTCCCGCGCGCGCAACCGCGACGCGGTGCTGAAGGTGCTCCGCAAGGCGCTCGACGAGGACCGCACCAAGACCTACGTGGTCGAGATCTCGCCGCTGGGCCTGGTCGAGATGACGCGCCAGAACGTCACGGACGGCGTGCGCGAGATCCTCACCAAGCCGTGTCCCACCTGCGAGGGGGAGGGCGTCGTGCTCTCCGAGGAGACGGTGGCGATCGAGGTGGACCGCTGGCTGCACGACGTGGCCGCCGAGCGGCCCGCGCCGGCGTTCCTCATCCGCGTGCACCCGAAGGTCGCGGCCATCCTGGTGGGCGGCCACGGCGTGCCTGGCCCGATCGTCGAGATCGAGGAGGAGACCGGGCGCCACTTCCACTTCGAGGGCACCGAGGCGCTGCCGATCGATCACTTCGAGGTCGTGCTGGAGGGCAGCCGCGACGACGTGGAGGAGCGCGCGCTTCCGTTCCGCGAGGGCGAGGAGGTGCTCGTCAAGATCGAGGAGCCGCACATGTACAACGAGGACGACGCCGTCGCGAAGCTCGACGGCTACGTCATCTCGGTGTTCGGAGCGGCCTCCCTCGTTGGGGAGCGCACGCTGGTGCGGATAGAGAAGGTCGGCCGGAGCGCCGCCCAGGCCTCGATGGTGGACCCACCCGAGGGCCTCGCGAGCGCCTCGGCCTCGTCCGACTCGTCCGGGGAGGGGCGCCGGCGCCGTCGCGGACGGCGCGGCGGCCGCGGCCGGAGGAAGAAGCCCGAGTCGGCCTCGACCTAGCGGAGCGGGACCCGCTTCATTCGTCGCGGTGGACGGTCTCCGGTGAGAACGCCGGGAGGCACACGGCGATGTACTCGGCGCCCTCCGGGGTCGAATAGCGCACCCACTCCCCGGCGCGCATGAGCACCGCTTGGCCGGCCGGCACGTCGAGCGAGCCGTCCTCGGTCTCCACGTGCAGCGACCCGGCGAGCACGATCGTGTACTCGTCGAACTCCGGCCGCTGGCCGGGCTCGCTCCAGCCGGCGGGCGACCGCATCCGGGCGACGCTGACCCGGTCCTCCGAGTTGCTCGCCCGGCCGGCGAACTCGTCGATCAGCTTTGGCGGCTCGCCGGCCGCCTCGACCCGCACGGGCGCCTCGATCAGCTCGGGCATCGGCGCAGGCTACCGTGAGCGCGCGCTACTCCTCGTCGCTGAGGGCGGCGATGCGCTCCGCGAGGTCTTCCGCGCCGGCACCTGCCTCGAACCAGGCCGTCTCGATGCTGCGGGCGAGCGAGTCAGGCGTGGGGGAGCGCAGCACCGTGTCGGCCGGGAGGTCCAGTCCGAAGACGGCGTTGACGATCTGGATCAGCTCGAGCGCCTGGGGCTCCCGCACGCCCAGGGCGAAGAAGCTCACGTGCGGCGCGGGGGCCGAGCGCCCGGCGGCGGAACCCATCATGTCTGCGAGCAGGCCGCTCAGCGATTCATGGATCGGGCCGAGAAGGGCGGCACCGGAATCGGCGGACATGGGTGCGTTGTCGGACCGCGTGTCGGCGGGGATGAGCGCCGGTCCGGAAATCTGGCCACGTCAATGCGGCCGTCTCATCCGCGGCCCGGTCTCCTGGCTCAGCCCGAAGGCTTCGAGCGCCTCGGCGCGGTCGCCGTATCCCTCGCCGCGAACGACGATGCCGTCCCGCAGCGTCCACAGGTGAGCGATGCGGATCTCGAAGGCGGCCCCGCTCGCCGCGCCGCTCCCGGCCATCCGGACGAACGCGAGCACCCGGTCGTCCTGGTCCAGCAGCCGTTCGATCTCGATCTCGACCTCGCCGAACACGGAGGCCCTGTCGAGAAAGAACTCGATCACGCTGTCGCGGCCACGTACCGCAGTCGAGTATCTCGCGGCCGGCGAGCATCCGCGATCGCCTCTGCCAACCTGGACGCGTGTCCCGCGCCGCAGTCATCGGCCTCTACTTTGGGCTCGTCGTCGTGTGGTCGAGCACCTGGGTCGCGATCAAGATCGGGCTCGAGGACTGCCCGCCTCTGCTCGGGGCGGGCATTCGCTTCGCCGCCGCCGGGCTCGTCCTGCTCGCCTTCGCAGCCGCCCGCGGGCGTCCTCTGCGGACCGATGCGCGGCTCGCCGGGATCCTCGCGCTGATGCCGTTCGCGTTCGCCTACGGGCTCGTCTACTGGGGCGAGCAGCACATCCCCTCCGGGCTGGCCGCCGTCCTGTTCGGCGTGCTGCCGCTCTACACGGCGTTCCTCGGCTCAGTCCTGCTCCCGGACCAGCCCCTGCGCGCGCGGCTCGTCGCGGGCATCCTGGTCGCCATCGGCGGCCTCGCGCTCGCGTTCGCCGAGAGCGCCGACAGCGGCGACCCGGAGCTCGCGATCGCCGGCGCTGCGGCGCTCGCGGTCGCGCCGCTCGGTGCGTCGGTCGGGAACATCTCGCTGAAGCTGCGCGCCGGGGAGCTCGACGCGGTCACGCTGAATGGCTGGGGGATGCTGGGCGGCGGCGTGCTGCTGCTGGTCGCGTCGGGAATCGGGGAGAGCTGGGGCGACGCCGCGTGGACCGCCGAGTCGGTGGGCTCGATCGCATACCTGGCACTGATCGGGTCGGCGGTGCCGTTCGTGGCGCTGACCGTGCTGCTGCGGCACATCAGCGCGCAGGCCACCTCCTTCCTGGCGATGCTGCTGCCGTTCGGGGCGCTCGTCTTCGGCGCGACGCTCTACTCCGAGGACATCACGCTCCGGGCGCTGGCGGGCGCGGCCCTCGTGGCCGTCGGGCTGCTCATCGCGCAGGCCGCGCCCCGGGGTAGGGGAGTGCTCGGGGTACTAGGGGTGCGGGCGGAAGAAGTCAGGGTGCGGGACTAGGGTCCTCCCTGATGAGAAGCGGGCCCTCCCTCGCCGGCGACCCTCCGCCCTCGTGACGATGCTGCTGGCTCGCTAGACTGGCCTGCGGCGCCGGCTCGTCGAGGGCGCCATTCCTTTGCCATGAGCTACGCGATCGTCAAAGTGGGCGGCAAGCAGTACCGCGTCGAGAAGGGCGATTCGATCGTCGTCGACCGCATGCGTGCGGACCTGGGCGACAAGGTCGAGCTGCAGCCCTTGCTGTACGCCGATGGCGACAAGTCCGTGCTCGAGCCCGGAGAGCTCGGCCGGATCACGGTGCGCGCCACCGTTACGGGCCACGAGCGCGGCAAGAAGATCCATGGGCTCAAGTTCAAGCCGAAGATCGGCTACAAGCGGCGTTACGGCCACCGCGCCGACCTGACGCGCTTGGAGATCGCCGACATCAAGGTCGGCGCAAAGCGCTCCGCCAAGAAGCAGGAGGACGAGGATGGCTCATAAGAAGGGCCTCGGATCGAGCCGGAACGGCCGCGACTCGAACGCCAAGCGCCTTGGCGTAAAAGTCTTCGCGGGCCAGACCGTCAGCGGCGGCGAGATCATCGTGCGCCAGCGGGGCACCAAGTTCAAGCCCGGCGAGGGCGTGGGCCTGGGCCGTGACCACACGATCTTCGCGACGCGCCCGGGAACCGTGCAGTTCGCGAGCGGACGCCGCGGTCGCGTCATCTCGGTCGAGCCGGCCGGCGAGTAGCTACCCGCCTCGGACCGAGCGTCGCTGCGGAACGCGGCTACGATCGCGCCGTGACCTATTCCATCGTCGCGCGCGACGACCGCTCCGGTGAGCTCGGGGTCGCCGTCCAGTCGCACTACTTCGGCGTCGGGTCGCTCGTCAGCTGGGCGGAGGCGGGCGTCGGGGCGATCGCGACACAGTCCGTCGCCGAGCCGGCGTACGGGACGCGTGGGCTCGATCTGATGCGCTCCGGCGCCTCGGCGCCCGAGGCGCTCCACCGCTTGCTCGCCGAGGACCGCCAGGAGCGCGTGCGGCAGGTCGCGTTCATCGACCGGCACGGGCGGGTCGCGACGCACACCGGCTCCCGCTGCATCCGCGAGGCGGGTCATCGCGTGGCCGACGGCGTCTCGGCGCAGGCCAACATCATGGAGCGGGCCACCGTGCCCGACGCGATGGTGGCGGCATTTCGCGCCGCCGACGGCGATCTCGCCGAGCGCCTGGTCACGGCCCTCGAGGCGGGCGAAGGCGAGGGCGGCGACCTCCGCGGGCGTCAGTCCGCCGCGATGATCGTGGTAGCGCCGCGGGCGACCGGACGGCCCACCGAGGACCGCCTGTTCGACCTCCGCGTCGACGACCACCCGGACCCCGTGGGGGAGCTGCGCCGCCTGCTCGGGCTGAGCCGCGCCTACGAGCGCGTCGACATCGGGGACGAGCTCGCGGCCGCCGGGGACGTCGAGGCGGCGCTGGCCGAGTACTCCGCGGCGCACGCCGAGCAGCCGGACAACGCCGAGCTGGCGTTCTGGCACGGTGTCGCCCTGGCGGCGAACGGGCGCGAGCAGGAGGCCCGCGCGCTGCTCGACCAGGCCTACGCGGAAGGGGAGGGGTGGCGCGAGCTGGTCCGCCGGCTGCCCGAGGCCGGCCTGTTCCCTGACGACCCCGAGCTGGTCACGCGGATGACGTTGTCGGGCCGCCACGATGTGACGGAGGTGCAGGCGGCGACCGCTCGCGAGGCTACGGCAGCACCGCGACAGGCCGGCCCCGCAGCGCCGGCGCCGGGCAGCCCCGCCGCACCTGCGCGGCCCTCGGACCGCCCCTCGGCGCCCCCGCCTCCTCCGGGCGGCGGCTTCTCCTAAGCCGTGTTCCACGACCGCGCCAC
>JBKGUS010000122.1:0-3114 GCA_046462295.1 Thermoleophilaceae bacterium
GACCTGCCCCCGTCACCGCGCATCCTCGACGCCGGCTGCGGCACCGGCAGGAACCTGCTCGAGTTCGGCGGCCTGGGGCAGGCGACCGGCGTGGACGTCTCACCCCAGGCGGTGGAGTTCTGCCGGGGCCGGGGCGTCGAGGACGTGCGCCAGGCAGCGGTCGAGGACCTGCCCTTCGAAGACTCGAGCTTCGACGTCCTGCTGGCCACCGACGTGATCGAGCACGTCGACGACGACACGGCGGCGCTGCGGGAGCTTCGCCGCGTGGCGGTCGCCGAGGGCAGGCTGATCCTCACGGTGCCCGCCTACGGATGGCTCTGGAGCTCGCACGACGAGTCGGTGCACCACCGCCGCCGCTACACCGCGCCCCGGCTGCGTGAACGCGTGCTGGCGGCGGGCTGGGCGCCGGCCGTGGAGACGTACTTCTTCTCGACCGTGCTGCCCCCGGTCGCGCTGGTGCGGACGGTCCGGAAGCGGACGGGGTGGAACGGCAAGTCCGACCTCGCCCTCCCGCCGCCCACGCTCAACCGCCTGCTCGAGCTCACCGTGCGCGGCGAGGCTCGCCTGATCGAGCGCGGGCTCCGGCTGCCGGCCGGCGTGTCGGTGGGCATGGTCTGCGTCGCCAGGTGATGGCCCGCCTGGCGGCGCGACCGGCGCTCGCCGCCGCCCTGATCTACGCGTTCCTGGCCGTGCTGATGGTCGGGCAGGGGCTGCTGCCCGACCGCACGCTCTCCCCCTCCGACTCGCTCTGGAGCGCCGCCCCGTGGGACTCCTCCCGGCCGGCCGACGTGCCGCCGCTCGGCAGCAACTTCGAGCTCGCGGACGCGAGCGAGGTGTTCGTGCCGTACCTGCGGTGGACCCGCGAGCAGCTGCCGGACGTGCCGCTCTGGAACCCCCACCTCATGGGCGGCAGGCCGTTCGTGGGGAACGCTCAGTCGGCGGTCTTCTCCCCGTTCAGCCTGCCCGCGTTCGTGCTGCCGTTCTGGACCTCGCTCGCGGTGGTCGCGGCGCTCAAGCTGTTCCTCGCCGCGTTCGGCACCTACCTGCTCGCCCGCGCGCTCGGCATGCGCTTCGGCGGCGCGCTGGTCGCCGGCATCGTGTTCGCCTTCGGCACGTTCTTCGTCGTCTGGCTGGCCTGGCCGCTCACCAGCCACTTCGCGCTCGTGCCGTGGCTGCTACTGCTGGGCGACCTCGTGCTGCGAAGACCGGGGCCGTTCACCTTCGCCGGCCTCGCGGCGCTGGTCGCGCTCCAGTTCCTCGCGGGGCACCCCGAGTCGACCTTCCACGCGATGTTCGCGCTCATGGCGTTCTGCGCCTACCGCCTTGCCGTGCGGTGGCGCGACGAGCGGCCGCCGGCGCGGGCGCTGCTGCGGCCGGTCCTGGTCTTTGCCGGGGCGCTCGCCTGCGGCGTGGCGATCTCCGCCGTCGCGCTCCTGCCCTTCCTCGAGCTGCTGTTCAACTCCGGCGACTGGGCGCGGCGCGTCGACAGCGAGGCCGGCCACTGGCCGCGCAAGTACCTCGGCGCGCTCTTCCTGCACGACTACTGGGGTCGGCCCACCCAGGGCTCCACGATCGAGCCGTTCATGGCCGTGCGGGGCTGGTACGCGGGCGCGGCCACCCTCATGCTGGCTGCCGCGGCGCTGATCCTGCGGCCCGCCCGGGACCGCATCGCCGTGGCGGTCTTCGCCGTCTTCTGCGCGCTGATGGTGGTCGGCATCCCGCCGATCTTCGACGTCGTCACGCTGCTGCCAGGGTTCAGCGCCGCCCACAACCAGCGCCTGCTGATCTACGTGCTGCTCGGCCTGGGGCTGCTGGCCGGCTGGGGGCTCGACGACCTCAGCGCGAGGGACCTGCCCGCGGCCGGGCGGCGCCGGCTGCTGCTCGCGGCCGCCGCCGTGCTGGCGGTCGTGCCGGTCGTCTGGATGGTGCTCGCCGGCACGCTCACGCTCGACCGGATCGGCACGGCGCTCGAGGTGGCCTGGGGCTTCCAGGACCCCCCGCCCGTGGTCTTCCCGGATCCCGGCGGCAGCGCGGCCGACGTCGTGCGCATGAGCGCGCTCCTCATATGGCTGCCGCTCGCCGCGCTCGCCCTGGTGCTGGTGGCGCTGCGGCTGCGCCCCGGGCGAGGGCGCATCGGCGTTGCTGCCTTCGTGGCGCTCGTGGCGGTGCTGCTGGCCGCGGACCTGTTCCGCGCGAACATGGGCTTCAACCCCGCGATCCCGGAGCGGAACGCGGCGCAGCCCGCCACGCCGGCGATCGAGTACCTCCAGTCCCGGCGTCCCTCCCGCTTCGTGGGGCTCGGGCCCGGGACCGCCTACCAGCCGCTTCCCTCCGACCTGGCGATGACATACGACCTCTACGACGCGCGCGGCTACGACTACCCCGTGGAGAAGCGCTTCGACAGACTCTGGCGGCGCAACGTGGCGCCGCGGGTGCTCGCCATCACCCAGCCCGTGGAATACGCGTTCTCCACGCCCGCGGCGCTTCGGGCCCTGAACCTGCTGAGCGTGACCGACCTGCTGCAGGAGCCCGGCGCGGAGCGCCCGCCGGCGCCGGGCCTGCGGCTCGCCTACAGCGGCCCCGACGCCGACGTGTACGCCAACCCCGACGCGCTTCCGCGCAGCTTCCTGGTCGGCCGCCAGCAGGTGGTGGACGGAGAGGACGAGGCGCTCCGGGCGGCGACCGCGCCCGGCTTCGACGGGACGGCCGTGGCGATCACCGAGCGGCCCGTCGAGGGGGTGCCGCAGGGCCGCGCGGGCGGCGACGAGGAGCAGCCCGGCCGCGCGCGGATCGTCACGTACGAGAACGAGCGCGTCGTGGTCGACGCGGAGCCCACCCGCCGCAGCCTGCTCGTGCTGACGGACGTGCACTTCCCCGGCTGGGAGGTGCGCGTGGACGGTCGCGAGCAGCCGCTCGAGCGGGTCGACTACCTGTTGCGCGGCGTCGCGCTCGACCCCGGCAGTCACGAGGTCGAGTTCCTCTACCGGCCGGCGAGCTGGGACGCCGCACGGGCCGTCAGCCTGGCCGGGCTGCTCGTGCTGGCGGGCGTGCTTGCGGCGGGGCTCGTCCGGCGGAGGCGCAGCGCATGAGCGAGCCGGCGCCGGGCGGCCGCTA
>JBKGUS010000123.1:0-5917 GCA_046462295.1 Thermoleophilaceae bacterium
CGATGATGCGGACGAAGACGACGTCGGCGAGACCGGCGAGCTCGACGGCGACGACTGATGCCACCGCGTGACGGTGAACCGAAGCGCCCCCGCTTCTTCTCGAGCGCGCGCGCGCGGATCCTCGCCTCGTACCTGATCCTCCTGCTGTTCTCGACGGCGGTGGCAACCATCGTGCTCCGAGAGGTCCTGCTCGCGCGAGCCGGCGAGCGGGTGGACGACGCGCTCGTGCAGGAGGTCGAGGAGTTCCGCACGCTCGCCAGGATCGGGAAGAACCCCGAGACCGGTAAGGATTTCGGCGACAACGTTCGACCGATCTTCGACGTCTTCCTCGACCGCAACGTGCCGGGCGAGTCGGAGGCCTTCTTCACCTACGTCGACGGCGTGGAGTATGACGAGCGGTGGGCCCCTGCCCTCGAGGAGGACCGGCTCGCCCCGATCGACGCCCTGGACTCGATCTCCAGCACGCGGCGCGGGGAGTTCGAGCTAGAGGATGAGACCCGGTTCCGCTACGTCGCCGTCCCCGTGTTCGACACGCGCGACCGCCCGCGCGGGGTGTTCGCGGTGGTGATCGACCTCTCCGACGAGCTGGACGAGGTGAACGAGGCGCTCCAGATCGCGGTGGGGGTGAACATCGGGGTGCTCATCCTCGCGTCGATGCTTGCCTGGGTGATCGCGGGGAGGGTCCTCCAGCCGCTCCGGCTGCTGCGCGACACGTCGCGCTCGATCAGCGAGTCGGACCTCACCCAGCGACTGCCGGTCGAGGGCGACGACGAGCTGGCCGACCTGGCCCGCACCTTCAACGACATGCTCGACCGCCTGGAGGAGGCGTTCGCGAGCCAGAAGTCGTTCATCAGCGACGCGGGTCACGAGCTGCGCACTCCGATCACGATCATCCGCGGCCATCTCGACGTGATGGGCGACGACCCGGAGGAGCGACGCGAGACGCTCGACCTGGTGCAGGACGAGCTCGATCGGATGGGCCGCCTGGTGAACGACCTGCTGCTGCTTGCCAAGGCGACCCGACCCGACTTCCTCAGGCCAGAGGCGCTCGACCTCGACGACCTCACCCGCGAGCTGTTCGCCAAGGCCTCCGCGCTCGCCGAGCGCGATTGGCGGCTGGCCTCGGTCGGTACCGGGCGCATAGTCGCCGACCGCCAGCGGGTGACGCAGGCGATCATGAACCTGAGTCAGAATGCGGTCACCCACACGCTGTCCGGCGACGCCGTCGAGCTCGGCTCCGAGCTTCGCAACGGACGCGTGCGCCTTTGGGTGAAGGACACGGGGCCGGGCGTGCCCGAGCACGAGCAGGCCCGGATCTTCGAGCGCTTCGTCCGTCTGGACCGCGCGCCCGCCGGTGAGGGCGCCGGTCTGGGCCTCGCCATAACGCGCGCGGTGGCCGAGGCGCACGGCGGACGCGTCGAGCTCGACAGCCGCCCGGGGGGCGGCGCCCGCTTCACCGTGATCATCCCAACCGAGCCGCCCCAGGAGGTGAGCCCAAGGTGAACCGCATCCTGATCGCCGAGGATGAACCGCGTCTGGCGTCTTTCCTCGAGAAGGGGCTGCGCTCGAACGGCTTCATGACGTCCGTCGCCGCGGACGGCACGAAGGCGAGCATGATGGCCCGCGACGAGGAGTTCGACCTCCTCGTGCTCGACCTGGGCCTGCCCGGCAAGGACGGTGTCGAGGTCCTGCGCGAGCTGCGCGCCGCGGGGCAGCGCATGCCGGTCATCATCCTCACCGCGCGCGACGACGTGAGCGACAAGGTCGGAGGACTGGAGGGGGGCGCCGACGACTACGTGACGAAGCCGTTTCGCTTCGAGGAGCTGCTCGCCCGCGTCCGGGCCCGGCTCCGGGACGAGCGCACCGTGGAGCGCACGGTGCTGCGGGCCGGCACCGTCGTGCTGGACCTCCGCACCAGGCGCGCGGCGACCGACGGCCGCACCGTGGAGCTGACCGCGCGCGAGTTCACGATGCTCGAGGTCCTGATCCGCCACGCCGGCCAGGTCCTGAGCCGCGAGCAGCTCCTCTCGCACGTGTGGGGCTACGACCACGACCCCGGCTCCAATGTCGTGGACGTTTACATCGGCTACCTGCGCCGCAAGCTCGGCTCGAACTCGATCGAGACCGTGCGCGGCATGGGCTACCGGCTGACTGTTGACACCGTCCGGGATGCCTAGCGCATGAGCCGGATCCTCATCGCCGAGGACGAGCCGCGCCTGGCCTCCTTCCTGGAGAAGGGGCTGCGCGCCCAGGGCTTCGCGACCACCGTCGTGTCCGACGGCACGGCTGCGAGCGCGTTGGCCCACGACGAGGAGTTCGACCTGCTGGTGCTCGACCTGGGGCTGCCCGGCAAGCAGGGCGCCGAGGTGTTGCGGGACATGCGGCTGTCGGGCCAGCGCATGCCTGTGCTGATCCTCACCGCGCGCGACGACCTCGACAGCACCGTCGCGGGCCTCGAGGGCGGCGCCGACGACTACGTGACGAAGCCGTTCAAGTTCGAGGAGCTGCTGGCGCGGATCCGCGCCCGGCTGCGCGAGCAGCCGGAGCCCGAGCAGACGGTGCTGGAGGCGGGCGAGGTAACGCTCGACATGAGGGCTAGACGTGCCAGCGTGGAGGGAAGGACGATCGAGCTCTCGGCGCGCGAGTACACGATGCTGGAGGTGCTCATGCGCCACGCCGGGCAGGTGCTGAGCCGCGAGCAGCTCCTCTCGCACGTCTGGGGCTACGACCACGACCCGGGCTCGAACGTCGTGGACGTATACATCGGCTACCTGCGCAAGAAGCTCGGCCCGGACGTGATCGAGACGGCCCGCGGCATGGGCTACCGGCTCCGCTCCTGAGGCGCAGGTGAGTCCGGCGTGAGACCTCGCTTAGATAAGAGCGGGCTCATGTTCCGCTCACGGACCCCTCACCGCCGGGCGGGAGAAGGGGGCCATGAGGCGATTCCCGGTCACCCTTCTGCTGGCAGCGGCTGCAGTGTCGCTGGAACTTCCCTCCGCCGCGGCGGCCGAGCCGAGACGGTCGGCCGGGGCGGCGCTCGCCGACCCGGTCCACGTGGTGCGCCACGCGCCTGGCGCGCACGCCTCGACCGGACGCCACGGGCGCCGGCGTAGCCTCGCCTACTTCGCGCATCTCACCGACACGCACCTTGCGGACGAGGCCTCCCCCGCCCGCCACGAGCGGCTCTTCGGGCGGAAGCCGATGTTCGGCGGCTTCTGGCGCCCGCAGGAGGCGTTCGGCCCGCATGTGGTCGACCAGGCCGTGCGGGCGGTGAACCGCCGGCGGATCAGCGCCATCCCGAGCGCCGGTGGGCCGGCGCCGCTCGGCTTCGCCCTGGTCACGGGTGACCTGGCCGACAACGCCCAGGTGAACGAGGTGCGCTGGGCCGTGCGCGTGCTCGACGGCGGGAGCGTGGATCCCTTCTCGGGCCGCCGCCTCACGCGAGGCAACCCCTGCGCCGCGCCGCCGGCGGTGCGGCGCCGGCTGAACCGCGCGGTCGCGCAGCGGCGCTACGCGGGCGTCCACGCCTCGCGCCGGCATCTCTCGCGCTGGCCCGGGGCGCTCGACCTGGCCCAGCGCCCGTTCGCTGCCGAGGGCCTCGCGGTGCCGTGGTTCTCCGTGCGCGGCAACCACGACGCGCTCGCCCAGGGGCATTACGGCCCGGCGGTGACGCGGCCGCGCTCGGCCCCGACCGGCTGCCGCAAGCTGATGGCGCCGCGGCCGACGCCGGCTGCGATCGCCGACCCGTGGGGCAGCCTGCGCCGGGCCCTGCCCCGGGCGAGCTTCGTCCCGCCAGATCCGCGCCGGCGCTTCCTGCGCTCAGCGGCCGAGTTCCGCCGCCTGCACGGCCGCGCCGACCATGCGCATGGCTTCGGCCTCACCCCGCGGGGCGAGCTCACGCGGTCGCGCGCGCACGCCCTCTACTACTCGTTCTCGCCCCACCCGGCGCTGCGCTTCATCGCGCTCGACACCACCGTCGACGCCGGCGGCGCGGGGGGGAACCTCGACCACCCTCAGTACAGGTGGCTGAAGCGGGAGCTCCGCCATGCGCGCAAGCGCGACCAGCTGGTAGTCGTGTACGCCCACCACCCGCTCGAGATGATGGACAACGCCACTCCGGACGAGGTGGCCGGGCGCTTCGACCGGGATCCGCGCGACTCGCGCCCCGTCCACCTGGGCCGCACCGGGCCCGCCAGCCTGCACGCGCTCCTGATGCGCAGCCGGAACGTGGTCCTCTACCTGGCGGGACACAAGCACTACGACCGCGTCTGGCCGAACTTCGGGCGTCGCGGGCGCGGCTTCTGGCAGGTGATCACGAACGCGCTTGCCGGTGCGCCGCAGGAGGCCCGCATGATCGAGCTGATGGACAACGGCGACGGCAGCCTGTCGATCTTCACGACGATGCTCGCCCACGCGGCCCCGGACGCGGCGCCCCCGCCCGGGGCGACGCTCGACCCGGCGGGACTGGCGTCGATCTCGCGGGCGCTCGCCTGGAGCCGGCGGCCGGGGGGTCGCCGAGCGGCTGACGCCGGCGGACCGATGCGCAACGTCGAGCTGGTACTGCGCGATCCCCGAAAGCGGTGAGGGCCCCTACGGCTGTCTCGCGCCCACGTGCGCGGTCAGCCGCAACCGAGCGTAGTTCGCAACGCCTTCGTCTCCTGCTCCAGGTTGTCGGCCGCGGGCTCGCTGATTGCCTTGCCCTTCTCGGACCCGACGCTGGCCGCCACCCGCTTGAGCTCCTCGCAGGCCCGGGTCGTGTCGCCGGCGTCGAGGTGCCGCTCGGCCGTCGCGAGCATGCCTCGCAGCACGTCCGCGAAGCTCGCCTCGAGGGCGCCCGACGCCGACCAATGCTCCACCTGACTTTGGAGCCGCGCGATGGTGATCGCCCGAACGGTGACCGGGACGACGCAGCTGGCCCGCTGCCCGAGGCTGTCGCTGTTGGCGACGATCGTCACCTCGTAGTGGCCGGCCGGCACGTCGCCGTGCACTTGCAGGCTCGCGACAGCCCGGCCTCCGATCTCCCCGGACGGAGCGACGCCATGATCGGGGATGTCGATCCCCCCGACCTTGGGCTCGACAGCGCCGATCGACAGGTTCGTGATCACGGCGTCGGGATCGACGGCGGAGATCTCCGTGCGGCCGGGGTTCGTCTCCCATAGCTCGAGTGGATCGCAGGTGAACTGGATCGGCGCGTTCCGGTCGGCCGTCGACAGCGGCTCTGCCGGGGCGGTCACCTCGCCTGGAGCGGAGGCTCCGGGAGGAACCTGGAACTCCTGCTCCAGGACGTGACGAGCGAGTACGACGGGATCGCTCGTCGGCTGAGGATCGCCGACTACGTACACGACGACGTTCTTCTCGTGCTCGAGCTCCAGGTCGGGATGGACGGCGACTACCTCGCCCTCGACGAGCACCTCGAGGACATAGTCGTTCTGCACCACCTCGTCGGCCATCTGCCACGCGGCTTGCCCCAGGGCGCCCTCGCGCTCGTCGACCGGGATCTCCGGCTTCGGGTCCTTCGGTCGCAGACGCCAGGCGATCCCGGTGGCAGCGGCGTTGTGACGCACCGTCATGCGGCTGGCGCCGACGGGTGAGAAGTCGTTCTCGTATATCGACAGCTGGCGGCCGCCGGTCACGGACTGGAGGACCGCGCAGAAGCTCTTTCCCGCCGCGCACGCGACCGAAGCCTCTGCCAGGAGCTCGCCGTCCGGCTGCGCCTTGGGCCTGGCGGAGAAGGTGTACGTCCCGAATGGGGTGTTGTCCTTGCCCTGTACCTGGAACCGGGGGCCGATCGCGAGGCTCTTGGCGTCGGTGATCGCCGGCTCTTCCGCGTAGTTGACGTAGATGTCAACGGGCTGGTCGGTGGCATTGACGAAGAAAAGGTGGGCCGAGCCGATCGGCTGTTCGATCGTCATCGCTC
>JBKGUS010000124.1:0-2910 GCA_046462295.1 Thermoleophilaceae bacterium
GCGCGGCCGTGGTCCTCAAGGAGGGCGGGGAGGTGAGCGCCGACGAGCTCCGGGACTACGTGAAGGAGAACGTGGCCGCCTACAAGTACCCGCGCCAGATCTGGTTCTCGGAGGACCTGCCGAAGGGCCCCACCGGGAAGATCCTGAAGCGCGAGATCGAGGTTCCGGCGGAGGTCTCGGCCGGGTAGGGGTGGGCAGCCAGTCAGCCGCAGCGCTCAGGTAACGCGCCTGAACGAGTTGTCGAGCGCGAAGCCACCCACGGCCCCTCGAAGCGCGCTCAGGCCGGAGTGAGCACGACCGCGCGGCCCGCCGCCCGTCCCTCGACCGGCTCCGGCCAGCCGAGTGGCTGGAGCCAGCAGCCGCACTCGCACCCCAGGGCCTCGACCTCGCGCATCGCCCCGTACGCCTCGAAGAGGGCGGCGCATTCACCGTCCGAGCACACGAGCCAGGCGTGGACCATCGCCGCGAATGGTGAGGAGGCGGCCGGACGGTGCGCGCTGGGCCGCCGGACGGGGCCTGCGGGTCGCGGCCAGGCTTGGCTGCGACGGCCCGACCGCGGCCGGTCCCTGAGCAGCGCCGGCCTGGGTCAGGCAAGCGTCCTGCCGAGCGGTCGTGGTGCGACCGGAACCGGGGACGCTCACGCGGTTTGGCGCGGCCCGGAGGTTTTGGCGGAGGTTCCGGGGTCCCTGCCCTACGCCGGCGCCAGCGCCCGGTCCCACGGCCGCGCGGCCCGGAGCGCCGCCAGGATCGCGCGCGTGGCCGTGGAGCGGTTCAGCGTGTAGAAGTGGATCCCCGGCGCCCCGCGGGCGAGGAGCTCCGAGCACTGAAGCGTGGCATAGGCCACCCCGAGCTCCGCCACCGCGTCCGGATCGTCGGCGCGCGCGGCCAGCTCCCGCTCGAAGTTCGGCGGGATGCTCGCCCCGCACATCTCCGTGAAGCGCTTGATCTGGCGGAAGTTCGTGACCGGCATGATCCCGGGGATGATCGGCACGCCGATCCCTGCGGCGCGCGCCTCCTCCACGAAGTCGAAGTAGAGGTCGTTGTCGAAGAAGAGCTGGGTGATCAGGAAGCTCGCACCGGCCGCCACCTTCTCCCGAAGGAAGCGAAGGTCGTGGTCGAGGTCCGGGGCCTCCGGGTGCACCTCCGGGAAGCAGGCGGCGCCGATCGCGAAGTCGTAGTCCCCGGAGACGAGGGTCGCCAGCTCGGTCGAGTAGCTCAGTCCGCCCGGATGGGGCCTCCACTCCGTCTCGCCTCGCGGCGGGTCGCCCCGCAGGGCGAGCACGTTCTCGATCCCGGCCGCCTGCACGTCGTCGAGCAGCCCGCGAAGCTCCTCCACCGTGGTCCCCACGCAGGAGAGGTGCGCCATCGCCTCGATGCCATGGCGCTGCTTGATCTCGCGCGTGATCTCCACAGTGCGATCGCGCGTGGAGCCGCCCGCCCCGTACGTCACAGAGACGAACGCGGGCCGGTCTTCGCGCAGCTCCGAGAGGGTGCGCTGGAGGCGGGCCATGCCCTCGTCGTCCTTCGGAGGAAAGAACTCGAACGAAA
This sequence comes from Thermoleophilaceae bacterium, assembly GCA_046462295.1. GTDB lineage: Bacteria > Actinomycetota > Thermoleophilia > Solirubrobacterales > Thermoleophilaceae > JACVRW01. The sequence goes on from JBKGUS010000124.1 coordinate 1,549, forward strand.
AGGAGGGCCGGCGCTCCTCGAGGATCTGGTCGATGCGCATCCCGTGAAGATTAGGGGCCGTGACCGCTCATCGCCGGGCGGGTGGCGCGGGCTCGCGCCCCGGACCACCGGCCGGGGACGTGCGCGGCGGCACGATCTCGAGCCCCGTGGCCACGCGTCCGTGACCGCCCGCCGCGTAGCGGACGTCGACCGAGTCGTCTCGGCCATAGCTGCCGGCGATGGAGAGGAACATCAGCGCCCAGCGCCAGAAGCCAAGCTTCCCCTCCTTCTGGAGCGGTCTCGAGAACGCCAGCACCGGCCGCCCGCCGCGCCGCTCGATCTCGTAGTCCTGTCCGTGCTGCTGCGGCACGCCGCTCACGAAGACCTCGAGCGGCGGTTCCGCGTCGGGCGGCAGGGGCACGAGCCAGCGTGCCTCGTCGGGCTCGATCGCGGTGCGGCCGGACGCGCGGGTCACCGGGCGCCAAGCGCTCGGCGGAGCGCCGCGTAGGCCGACTCACCGCCGCGCTCCTCCACGAGCCGTCGCCGGAAGCGGCCGGTGTAGCCCTCGACCGAGCCGTCGCCGCGAACGTCGATCCCGGCCCGCAGCCGGTCGGGCCCCGCGAGCTCGAGCCGCGCCAGGACCTGTTGCACCGCCTCGAACCGGCGCATGAGCTTCGGTTCGATCGGTGCCGCGTTCGCCTCCTCGGAGAGCTCGCGGCCGCGGGCCTCGAGCGCCTCGAGGGCCGCCCCGAGGTCTTCGAACCGCTGCCGGTCCACCTTCGGCCCGACTCGCGCGGTGACCGTGTACCGCCCCACGCGCCAAACGCTACCCCGGGGTGGGTGCGCGGTGCGGACACATGTCGCCGAGCGGCCGGGACAGGGTGCGTGGAGGAGTCGCTGAGTCGGCGGCGGGCTCAGCCGCCGATGGCGCTCATCGTGCGAGGTGGCCTGCGAAAGCCCCGCTCGCCCACGTGGTGCTTCAGCTCCTTGCGCCACACCGCGTCGCGGATGATGCGCTCGAGGTCGTCGTCGGACGCCCCGGCGCGCAGGGGCCCGCGCAGGTCCGTCTCGTGCAGGGAGAAGAGACAGGTGCGCAGCTTGCCCTCGGCCGTGAGGCGAATCCTGTCGCAGTCGGCGCAGAAGGGCTCCGAGACGGGATTGATGAAGCCGATCTCCCCGCGCCCGTCGCGGAAGCGGTAGATGCGCGCCGTGGCGGAGCGCTCCCGCGGCACCTCCTCGAGCGGATGGGCCCGCTCGATGATCTCCCTGATCTCGGCGCCGGTCAGCACGGAGGCGGGCTCCCAGCTTCGATCGGCGTCGAGCGGCATGAACTCGATGAACCGGACCTGGAACGCCGTCTCGCGCGCGAACTCCGCGAACGGG
>JBKGUS010000125.1:0-6998 GCA_046462295.1 Thermoleophilaceae bacterium
CCGCTCGGGGTCGGCACTCGCCTGGCGCAGCGTGATCGAGGTGCGCCAGGTGCCGCCGGCGACGAAGCGGGCCGACACGGCCAGCGCGCGCAGCGAGCGGCCGCGGCGCTCGCGCCGCGCGAGCACGCGCGCGATCAGCAGCTCAAGCGCCCGCTCGAGCTGCTGGCCCGACGCCGCCTCGGGAAGGTCGAGCCGCTCCACCACGGGCTCGAAAGGCCGTCGCGGCTCGAGCGGCGTGTCGCGGCCCCGGCTCAGGTCGAGCGCGAGCAGACCGGGGTGCCCCAACCGCTCGGCGACGGCGCGCGAGGGGAGAGCGGCCACCTCCCCCAGGGTGCGGATGCCGAGGCGCTCGAAGACCTCCGGCAGCGCCTGAAGCTCGGGCCGGGTGCGGAGCAGGGCGACGGGAAGCGGCGCGAGGAAGTCACGGGCCGCCTCGTCCGCGACAACGACGGCGCCGCGAAGCGAGGCACTCGCCGCGCTGCGAAGCGAGCCGCTCGCGGTTCCGCCGCGAAGCGAACCGCTCGCCGCGCCGCCGCGAAGCGAGCCGCTCGCCGCGCCGCCGCGAAGCGGCCCCTTCGTTGCGCCTCCGGCGGATGTCCGCCGGCGCGCCCGCGCCTGCAGCGCCGCCGCATGCGCGGCGAAGCGGCACGGCGCCGCTCCCATCCGGGCGCCCGGTCCCAGCGCCCGCCCGGCGGCCGCCAGCACTCCCGCGAGGTCGCCGCCGTGCAGGCCGTGCAGGCCGTCGGACTCGAAGAACGCAGCCCCCGCGGAGTCGGACTCGACCGCGGCGCCGATCGCCTCCAGCCGGTCGAGCACCGTGTGCCAGAGCGAGCGCACCCCCTCGGGATCGGGCGGCACGAGCCGCAGCGCCGGGCAGCGCGACATCGCCTCGCCCAGCCGCATCCCCCGCACCACGCCGAAGGCCTCGGCCGGCGCCGACACCTCCCCCACCACCTGCTCGCGCCCGGCCTCAGGGGCCAGCGCGGCCGGCTCGGCCAGGAGGGCCCGCCGGTCGCCCAGCGCGGCGAGGAGCTCGAAGCGGGGGTAGAGGACGCACACGACCATGATCGAACGCATGTTCGCATCCGTCCCGGCGGCATGCAAGGCGGCGTTCACGCCAAGCCGGCGACCACGCTCGCCGCGCCGGTCAGGACGACGAGCACCAGCACGAGCTTGAAGAACTTCTCGCGGTCGAGGCGGCGGAAGGCTCCAGCGCCAAGCGCGTAGCCGGCGATGACCAGGACGAGGAGCAGGGCCACCACGCCGGCATTGAGCGCGCCCGTTCCCTCAGCGGAAAGCAAGACGATGCCTCCGGCGAGGTTCAATGCGAGGAAGCTGGCGGCGAGCGAGGCCCGAAACTCCTCCGGCCGCACCCCACGCGCCTCCAGCCAGAGCACCAGCGGCGGTCCGCTCACGCTGATCGACGTGGTGAGGGCCCCACTGGCGAAGCCCGCCCCCCAGGCCGCGGCGGGCCGAAGATTGGTGTGTCTCTTCCTCCGCCGAAGCTGCCACCCGGCCGCCGCGATCACCGCCACCCCCACGGCCACCTGAAGCACCTCCTTCGACAGCTCCGTCAGCGCGACCGCGCCGATGGCCAGCCCCGGCACCGCGGCCACCAGCATCGGGGCCAACGCCCGCCAGTCCACGTGCTCGGGCCGGCCGCGCTCGAACAGCACCAGCAGGTTCAGGGCGAGCCCCAGCACGAGCAGAGCGGTGACCGCCTCGACCGGGTCCATGACGGCGAACAGCGCCGGGCTCAGCACGAGCGCGAAGCCGAACCCGGTCGCGGACTGGACCGCCGCTCCCGCAAACGCGGCCACGGCGGCGAGCGCCATCACCCGACTGTCACGAGCTCCTTCGGGAACGCGGTCAGCACCTCAGCCGGCCCGTCCGCGTCGATGGCCACGAGGTCCTCGATCCGCACCCCGAAGCTGCCCGGCAGGTACACGCCCGGCTCGATCGTCACGGTGTTCCCCTCGCTCAAGGTGCCCTCAGCAACGCGGGTCAGGCGCGGGTCCTCGTGGATCTCGAGCCCCACTCCGTGGCCGAGGCCGTGTCCGAAGCGCTCGCCGTGCCCGGCCTCGTCGATGACACGGCGCGCCACGCCGTCCACCTCGCGGCGCTCGGCACCGGCGCGCGCCGCGGCGAGCGCCTCCTGCTGCGCGCGCAGCACCAGCTCGTAGACCTCGACGGCGTCGCCGGGGAGCTGGCCCGTGGCGAAGGTCCGCGTGCAGTCGGAGCAGTAGCCGTCCACACGCGCGCCCGCGTCGATCACGACCAGCGTCCCCGCGGGAATCTCGACGTCACGCGACTCGGCGTGCGGCAGCGCCCCGTGGGAGCCGGCGGCCACGATCGGCGGGAACGACGGCCCCTCCGCGCCGAGGTCCTCCATCCGGCGGACCATCGTGAGCGCGACCTCGCGCTCGGTCCGGCCCACCAGCCCTTGCTCGCGGACCTCCTCGTAGGCCGCGTCCGCTATCTGCGCCGCCGCGCGCATCGCCTGGAGCTCTGCCTCTTCCTTCTGCTCCCGCAGCCGCTCGACCAGGCCGCCCGCCGGTACCAGCTCCACCCCTTCCCCTGCCTTCTCCTCCAGCCGCCGATGGGCGCGAACGCTCACGTGAGCGTCGTCGAAGCCGGCGCGCCCCGTGATGCGAGCCGCCAGGTCGCCCAGCAGGTCGCGGCCGCCTTCCACCCGCTCGAACTCGAGCACCTCGGCGCGGGCCCGCTCGACGTAGCGGAAGTCGGTCAGGAAGAGGCGCTCCTCGCGTGAGACGAGGCAGGCGCCATTCGTCCCGGTGAAGCCGGTCAGGTAGCGGACGTTCACCAGGTTCGTCACGAGCAGCCAGTCGAGCGAGCGCTCCTCGAGCAGGGCGACGAGACGGCCGGCGCGGCTCACGCCTCCAGCCGCCCCTTCAGGAGCTCGAGCGCCTCGCGGTAGCCGTTGACGCCCTTCCCCTGCACGGTGCCGATGCAGAGGTCGCGGACGACCGACACGCGCCGCCACTCCTCCCGCTCGTCCACGCGCGAGAGATGCACCTCCACCGCCGGCAGCGACGCGACCTCGAGCGCGTCGCGGATCGCCCAGGAGTAGTGCGTCCAGGCGCCCGGGTTCAGCACCAGCCCGTCGGCGGACGTCTGGTGGAGCGACTCGCAGAACTCGCCCTCGTGGTTCGTCTGGGTGAAGGTCACGACGAGGCCGAGGTCGCGGGCGAAGCGCTGCACCTGGACCTCGAGCTGCTCCAGCGTCATGCCGCCGTAGTGGGCCGCCGCCCGGCGGCCGAGGACGTCGAAGTTCACCCCGTGCATCACGTCCACGCGGTGCCTCACCGGCCGTGCACCTCCTCGATCGCCGCATACAGCGCCGCGAACTCCACGTCGTGACCGGGCGTGACCTTGCCGGGCGCCTCCACGAGCACGAACGGCACCCGCCCGCGCACCCGCTTCTTGTCCCGCTCGGCCACCGCGGCCACCACGTCCGGCGCCGCGCCCGAGTAGGTGAGCGGCAGGCCGCGGTCGGCCAACAGGTCGGCGACCTCGGATCGCAGCGAGTCGCGCCCGGACAGCCGAAGGGCGACGAGCAGCCCGATGCCGACCGCCTCCCCGTGGCGGTAGCGGGAGAACCCGGTCGCCGCCTCGATCGCGTGCCCGATCGTGTGCCCGAGGTTGAGTACCTGGCGCCGGCCGCCATCGCGCTCATCCTCGGCCACCACCGCGAGCTTCGTCCGGGCGCAGCCCATGATCTCGCGCGCGCTCACCGGGCCGCCCTGCCGCACCCGCGCCCACAGCGCGCCGCCCGCGATCAGCGCCGTCTTCAGCACCTCGACGTATCCCGCCGCCGCCTCGTCGGCGGGCAGCGTGTCGAGCGGAGCCGGGTCGCACAGCACGGCGGAGGGCTGGTGGAAGGCGCCGACGTAGTTCTTGCCCTCCGGCAGATCGACGCCGGTCTTGCCGCCGTAGGCGGAGTCGACCTGGGCCACGAGCGTCGTCGGCACCTGCACGTGACGCATCCCGCGCTGGTAGACCGCGGCGCAGAACCCGGCCAGGTCCCCGACTACGCCGCCGCCCACCGCCACCACCAGGTCGCCGCGCTCGGCGCGGGCCTGGGCGAGCGCGCGCAGCACCATCTCCGCGCTGTGGATCGTCTTGCGCTCCTCGCCGGGCATGACGACGATCTGCTCGTCGCCCTCGAAGGGGTGCACGCGCGCCACGTTCTCGTCGGTCACGACGAAGCGGCGCCCCGTGAGCGGGGGGAAGAAGCCGGAGGCGATCAGGCCGCGGCCGAAGTAGACGGGGTAGACGCCGGAATCGGCGGCGGCCCAGACGAGCCGGGTGCCGGCCGGTGCCTCGCCGAGCGCGCGCAGGAACGGCACGGCGCGCCGAAGCGCGTCGCGGTCAGCGGGCGGGATCACCGCGTCGGCCACCGCCTCGTAGAGCGCGGCGCGGTCGCGGTGGAGCTGCGCGAAGCGCTCCGGGTCGCGCGCCAGCGGCCGCCCCTTGTTCGAGGCCCGGCGCCAGGCGTCGGAGGTCTCGATCTCGAGGTACACGACCGTGTGGCGGGTGAGCGCCTCGCGCACCCGCTCGGACTGGACGGCCCCGCCGCCGAGCGCGATCACGGCTACGTCCTGAGGCTCCAGAAGCTCGGCGACCACCTCCTCCTCGACCCTGCGAAACGCGGCCTCGCCCTCGCGGTCGAAGAAGACCTCGGTCGGCTCCCCGAGCCGGCGCTCGACCTCACGGTCGCTGTCGACTGCGTCGACCCCGAGCTCCGCGGCCAGCGTGCGGGCCCCGGTCGACTTGCCGGCACCCATGAAGCCCACCAGGACGATCGCCGCGTCTACCCGGCTCGCCGCCACCCGATCCGTTCCACGTACGCGTCGAGCGCCGCGCGCGCGTCGTCGATGTGGTCGCCGCCGAGCTTCTCCCGGTACGCCGCGGCGAGCACGAGCGCCACCATGGCCTCCCCCACCACGCCCGCGGCCGGCACCGTGCACGAGTCGGTGCGCTCGCGCAGCGCCTGTGCGGGCGCCTTGGTCGCCAGGTCGACGCTCCGCAGCGGCTTCGTCAGCGTCGGGAGCGGCTTCATCGCGGCCCGCACCACGAGCGGATCGCCGGTGGTCATGCCGCCCTCGAGCCCCCCGGCCCGGTTGGTTTCGCGGAAGAAGCCCTGCTCCTCCGACCAGAAGATCTCGTCATGGGCCTGCGAGCCCACGCGCCCGGCCAGGTCGAAGCCGTCGCCGATCCCGACGCCCTTCATCGCCTGAATCGACATCACGGCGCCGGCCAGCCGCCCGTCGAGCCGCTCCTCCCACGAGACGTGCGAGCCGATGCCCGGAACGAGCCCGAAGGCACGCACCTCGAACACCCCGCCAAGCGACTCGTTCGCCTTCCGCGCGCTGTCGATCTCCGCCACCATCGCCTCGCCCGCGGCGGAGTCGAGGCAGCGCACCGGCGACTCGTCCACGCCCTCGAAGTCCTCGGGCGACAGGTCGTCGCGCTCGGGCGCCGTGACCGTGCCGATGCGCGTCACGTGCGACAGGACCTCCACGCCCATGGGGCGCAGGTAGGCCTTGGCGAGCGCGCCGGCCGCCACGCGGGCGGCCGTCTCGCGCGCCGAGGCCCGCTCGAGCACGTTGCGCACGTCGCTGTGGCCGAACTTCAGCACGCCGGCCAGGTCGGCGTGGCCCGGGCGCGGCAGGTGCACCTCGTCCACGTCGCCGTCCACCGGCCAGGGGTTCATCCGCTCTTCCCAGTTGAGGTAGTCACGGTTCTCGACGCGCAGGGCGACCGGGCTGCCGAGTGTGCGCCCGTGCCGTACTCCGGCCACCACCTCGGCGCGGTCCTTCTCGATCTTCATGCGCCCGCCCCGGCCGTGTCCGAGCTGCCGCCGCCCCAGGTCGCGGTCGATCGCCTCCGGGCTGAGCTCGAGGCCTGCGGGAAGGCCCTCCACGATCGCCGTGAGGCCCGGACCATGGGATTCACCGGCGGTTACGAAGCGGAACGACATGGCGCCCACACCCTACTCAGCAGGGTGCAGGCGCCAGTCGGAGAGAGGAGGTACTTCGGTTGGGAGAGGAAGGCTTAGTTGAGGGCGAACCAGTCGGGGGACTGGTCGAACGGCGCCCACTTCTGGTCGAACTGCACCCGGTCGTTGCAGGTCCGCGAGGTCTGCGCCGGCAGGCAGGGGTTGAACGGGTTGACCCGGCCGTAGTCGTCGCGATGCCAGTAGTGCGGCGGGTCGACGTTGACGAACAAGTCCTCGATCGCCTCCGCGAGCGTGCAAGGCAGCCCCACCTCGCGATCGTCGTGGCCCGAGGCGGCAATGCGACTCAACTCCATGAGATTCGGCAGGTCGTCGTGGTCCTGGTCGTCCGCGCCGTCGCGCACGCCGTCGCCGTCACTGTCCGCATCGGCGATGTCCGTGTCCGCGTAGGTGATGTAGTACGGCAGCTCCTTGGCGTAGCAGCTCGTCCACCAATCCGGGCGGATGCGGCCGCGGTCCTCGTCGAAGTTGCTCAGGCCGTCGGCGTCCTCGTCGCGCTCGTCGTCCGCGAGGAAGCCGTTGCCGTCCGTGTCGTAGTGGAGCGCCTCGCCTGGGCTCTCGGCACCGTCGAGGTTGATGTCGAAAAGGCTGCGCACGACGGTCCCGCCGTTGTCGGCCGGATCCGGCACGTGCAGGTTGGAGCGGTACCCCGCCGCGGTCGCCCAGTTCACGAACTCCGTCTGCTTCGAGTACCCGGCCGCCGGTAGCGCCGGGAAGCGCCTGTTGCCCTGTCCAGCACGAAACTCGTAGATCGAGTGCTGCAGGCCGTCCGAGTAGGAGAGCGGGTTTTCCAGCAGCCTGCCTGCAGGATCGCTCGAGATCAGCCACAGGCTCTGCTCGGCGCCCAGCGCGAGTGTGTCGCCGTCGAAGTCGGTGTTCGCGTCAGACGGGTCGAGCGGGTTCGGGTAGGGCCGCTTGCCCGGGTACGGCAGGCTCTGGTTCGGCTGCTGGTAGTCGT